>JAZKYG010000069.1:0-19999 GCA_045612025.1 Bacteroidales bacterium | reverse complement strand
ATAACGCCAATGGTCAATGGTCAACAGCCTTAGTTTTTTTAATCTTCTTGGTTCAAGGTTTAAAGTTTTTTATTATCTTTGTCTCCATATTATGCCTTCGAAGAAAATACATAAGATATTAGTGGCGAACAGAGGTGAGATTGCTGTTCGTATCATCAGTACTTTAAAGAAACTGAGCATTAATTCTGTTGCCATATATGCTGATAATGACGTAGATTCTATGCATTGTCGTGTTGCCGATGAGGCTCGTCCTCTTGGTGGTGGCAGTTTGAAGGACACATATCTCAATATCCAAAAAATCATAGACGTAGCTTTAGATGCCGGTGTTGACGCCATTCATCCTGGCTATGGATTCCTGTCGGAAGACGCGGAGTTCGCTGAGGCATGTAAGGCTAACAATCTTATATTTATCGGTCCCGATGCTGAGTCGATGCGATTGATGGGTGACAAGATAAGGTCACGTCAGTTTGCCATCGAGAATGGTATCCCAGTCGTATGGGGTCTGGTGGGTAGCGTTGAAGAGATAGAGGCGCAAGCCGCCGCCCTGCCGTATCCCGTATTGATAAAAGCCTCTGCTGGCGGCGGCGGTAAGGGCATGCATATAGTAGAGGATGCCTCACAGCTGCATCTTTCTCTGGAGCAGGCTTCACGCGAAGCCGAGAAATATTTCGGCAACGGACAGATCTTCATAGAACAGTATATTAAAAACCCTCGTCATATAGAAGTGCAGATACTTGCCGACCATCATGGCAACGTCATTCATCTGTACGAACGCGAGTGCTCTGTGCAACGCAGATATCAGAAGATAATAGAAGAGTCTCCATCACCAACATTGACAGAAGAGAGACGCCAGGCCATATGTGACACCGCCGTTGACATCTGTAAGAAGATGAATTATAACAACGCTGGCACGGTGGAGTTTATCGTCGATGAGAACCAGAACTTCTACTTCCTTGAGATGAACACTCGCATACAGGTTGAGCATCCTGTCACAGAACAAAGAACCGGTATCGACATTGTCGAGGAGCAGATACGCATAGCACGCGGCAAGGTGATGGGCTACACCCAGGATTCTATAGTGGCTAACGGTCACGCCATAGAATGCAGAATATATGCAGAAGACCCGGAAAACAATTTCATGCCGGCGCCATCTAGGTTGACATTGTATCACGAACCTAAGATGAGAGGTGTCAGAATCGACAGCGGCATCGACAGACCAACAATAATCTCCGACAGCTATGACCCTATGATAAGCAAGCTTATCTGTCACGGCAAGACAAGAGAAGCTGCTATCGAGATAACACGAAATGCTCTGAAAGATTATATAGTACAAGCAGAAAAGACAAACATACCATATCTCCAAAGCGTGATAGATAACGAAGATTTTATCAACAATAGAATCGATACTTCTTATTGCGCGAAACATCAGAAAGAACTCATCGACGTTATGCATGTCATGCGTGATGATATAAAGAAAGAAGACGTGGTGGCATTGTTCTTATTCTATGACTTCAACAAGTTATATCTTGAAAACAGAGATATTGACAATGTATGGGAGAGAATAGGTTACTGGCGTTATAACATGAACGTGACAGTTAGCGTTGATGGACAACAGACAACAGACAACGGACAACAGCCTTTGATTTATGATGTCAATATTGAAAAGATAAGTCCTAAGTCGTTGAAGTGTAAAATCAACGGACAAGATTATGAGGTGTTGTTGTCACAGAATGGAGGAAATATCAATAAGGTTATCATCAATGGTATGACAGAGTCGATCTTCGTCTCAGAGACATCGGATAACAATTATTGCGTTCATCTTAAAGGCTTGGATTTCATCTGCTGTCGTAATGATGAGCTTAACTATGCAAGAGATTATTCTAATGTAGAATCTAAAAACAACGATATGACATATTTCTCGCCAATGCCTGGAAAAGTCATCAAGGTCAATGTAAAAGAAGGCGATGATGTTAAGGAAGGCGATGTGTTATGCGTTGTTGAAGCCATGAAAATGGAAAACAATATAAAGGCGATGACATCTGCTAAGGTGGCGAAGGTCTTCGTCAACGAAGGTGATAAAGTAGATGTTAAAAATATTTTGATAGAATTATCGATATGAATTTTGATTTGACAAAAGAACAGGTAGAGCTTCGTGAGAAGGTCCGCGACTTCGCTGAACGTGAGGTGAAGCCAGTGGCAGCTTACAACGACGAGAATGAAATATTCGATGTCGAGCTGACAAAGAAGATGGCAGATCTTGGACTCCTCGGCATATGTGTGCCTAAGGAATATGGCGGACAAGAACTCGACACTCTTTCTTATATCATCGCTGTTGAAGAACTTGCAAGAGTTGATGGTTCTACAGCAGCCACTATTGCAGCTGACAACTCATTAGGTATCAGTCCTATCAAAGAATACGGAACCAAGGAACAGAAAGATAAATACTTGCCACGTCTTTGCAAGACACATCTCTGGGGCTTCGGCTTGACAGAAGATACAGCAGGATGCGACTCAAGAGGAACGAAGTCGACAGCACGTCAGGAAGGTGACAAGTGGATTCTCAACGGTTCTAAGATTTTCATCACCAACAGTGCTACACCGATGACATTGGGCAGCACATTGCAAGTCATCTCTGGCGAGAAAGACGGCAAACCTGAATTCACAACATTCTTGATGGAGAACGACACCCCAGGCTTTACACAGGTGCCTATGGACCGTAAGATGATGTGGCGCGCTTCTAACACAGGCAAGCTCACTTTCAATAATGTCGAGCTCCCAAATGAAAACATGCTCGGCAAACCAGGCCAAGGTTCACATATCATGTTGTCTACATTAGATGGCGGTCGTCTCTCTATCGCTGCTATGGGATTAGGCTGCGCTCAAGGCGCTTACGAGATGGCACTCGCTTACTCTAAAGAAAGAGAACAGTTTGGCAAGCAGATATGCAAGTTCCAGGCTGTCAGCTTTAAATTAGCCGATATGGCGATGAAGATAGAAGCAGCACGCTGTCTGTTATATAAAGCATGTAGAATAAAAGACGCAGGAATGCCTTACGGCAAAGAAGCTGCTATGGCAAAACTGTATTGCTCTGAAGTTGCTGCTGAGGTATGTGACAATGCAGTACAGGTGATGGGCGGTCACGGATTGTTAAAAGATTTTAACATGGAACGTTTCTACCGCGACCAAAGGATATTGCAGATAGGAGAGGGAACCTCAGAAATATTACGTCTCGTGATATCAAGATATATAGGATGTTAAATAGAATCTAAATAAGTATAAACAAATAAACAAAAACTCGCGTTATGAATAAATTAGAACAAATGTTTGAAGTATTGCGTAGCCGTCCAAAAAAACGTTTGGTAGCAGCTTATGCAAATGATGATCACACAATCTGCGCTGTCAGCGAAGCTGTTGACAATGGCTTGATCGAAGCAATCTTATGTGGTGACAAAGACGTTATCGCTAAGGTTTGTGAAGCAGAAAAGATTGACATCAACAAGTTTACAATCATCCATGAAACAGAAGACGTAAAAGCAGCAGCTAAAGCATGTGAACTCATCAATGCTGGCGAGGCTGACATCATGATGAAGGGTCTTCTCTCAACAGACAAATACATGCGCGCTATCTTGAACAAAGAACGCGGTTTATGTCCTCCAAACGCTACATTGGCTCACGTTTGTGCAATAGAAAATCCTAACTATCACAAATTGATGATCGCTAGTGACTGCGCTATCATCCCAGCTCCAGATTTCAAACAAAAACAAACATTGTTGAAATACTTAGTATCAACAGCTAACGCTTTAGATATCAAGAATCCTAAGTTGGCTATCATCACAGCTACAGAACAAATGCTCGCAGGTATGCAAGCTTGCGTTGACGCAGCTCTCATCGCTAAGATGGCAGAACGCGGTCAAATCAAAGGCTGTGTCGTTGACGGTCCTATCTCATTAGACCTCGCTATCGACGCTGAAGCAGTTGCTATCAAAGGTTTCAAGAGCCCAGTTGCAGGCGACGCCGACTGTCTCTTATTCCCATGCATCGAAGCAGCTAACGTATTCTACAAATGTAACAGCAAGTTCAACCACGCTGAAGTTGCAGCAGTCGTTATGGGTGCTAAGGTTCCATGCGTCTTGTCATCACGCGGCGATACAGCAAAGACAAAATTATATTCAATAGCATTAGCAGCATTATTAGCTAAATAACATTAAAAATAAAAAAAGACTATGAGTTACAAATTATTAATCATTAACCCAGGTTCAACATCAACTAAGATTGCTGTTTTCCAAGATAAAGAATGTGTCTTCAAGACAAATATCAAACACTCTGCAGAAGAAATCGCTCCATTTGAACATATCGCAGATCAATATCACTTCCGTAAAGATGTTATCCTTAACACTTTGAAAGAAGCTGGCATCGAACTCAATGACCTTTCAATGGTTGTTGGCCGTGGCGGTTTGTTGAAACCACTCACATCAGGTATCTATGAAGTTAACGATGCTATGAAACGCGACTTGGTCAACAGCCCTGTCGGTGAACATGCTTGTAACCTCGGCGGTTTGATCGCTGACGATATCGCTCAGTCAGTAGGCGTTAAGGCTTATATCGCTGACCCTGTTATCGTTGATGAAATGGAAGACGTAGCACGTTTCTCAGGTCATCCTGCATTCCCACGCATGTCAGTGTTCCACGCTTTGAACCAAAAGATGATTGCTCGTCAACATGCAGCTACAGTAGGCAAGAAATACGAAGAGTTGAACCTCATCGGTATTCACCTTGGCGGCGGTATCTCTGTTGCAGCGCATAAAAAAGGTCGTGTTGTTGACGTCAACAACGCATTGAACGGCGACGGTCCTTTCACACCAGAACGTTCAGGCGCATTGCCATCAGGTCCTCTCATGACAGCTTGCTTCAGCGGTAAATATACTAAGAAAGAAATCGACCTCATGCTTAAAGGTCAAGGCGGTTTTGTTGCTTACCTCGGCACAAACGACGCTATGGAAGTTGAAAACCAAGTCAAGGCTGGCAACAAAGAATGGGAACTCGTCTATCGCGCTATGGCTTATCAAGTAGCTAAAGAAATCGGCGGCCTCGCAGCATCAGCATTCAGCATGGACGTTGACGCTATCTTCTTGACAGGCGGTATGGCATACGACAAGAACTTCTGCAAGATCATTGAAAGCCACGTCGGCAAGATCGCTCCAGTATGCGTATATCCAGGCGAAGACGAAATGATGGCTCTTACATTAAACGGTCTCATGGTACTCAATGGCGAAGTAGAAGCTAAGATTTACGAATAAGAATAGGATTTTATAAATTCAAACCTTCAAAATCTCAGAATCTCAGAAATGAGCTTCTGAGATTTTTTTATAATTGCCCTAAATGCTTTGTGCCATTAATTTAAAAGACGCATCAATGTTATTTATTTTTCAAGGTAACATTGACAGGTCTCTATATATTAAAATTTTGAGATTCTGAATTTCTGAATTTCTGAGATTCTGAGTTTTAAAATTCAAACTCCTCTCTCACCGGTTTTTCTTCTTCCAACCATAAGAATCCTTTCAGGTATTCCATATTGTCTTTCAACTGTTCCTCTGGATATAAGGTCTCTTTGATGCTTTGGTAATATTTGATATTGGAGATCTGTCGGTTTCTTATCTTGATATCCATCTCTGACGACTGCGAGAAGTTGACTCCTATCAGACTGCCGTCGTCATCGCGTAGCCAGTAGATGGTCTCGGCATTACCTTCATTATACATATTATTGATGTCGTTGCCTTTGAAGTAAGTCGTGATTTTCTTGCCTTTCACCTGGTTGAATCCTTTGATGCTGTCTTGCTGTATGACAAAGGCGTTTGGATACATCAGAAGGTTTTCTATACTTTGTCCTCTTGTCTTTATGTTGATGGAGTCGCCGCTCATCTGTGTGTCTTCTGCCCATATCACAGGGTTGCTCCTCATATAAACCATAGAGTCGGCGATCACATAATGCAGCGAGTCGCATTTGCCTTGTGCATCGTTTCTGAAGAAGCGTACGTTATAAAACGCCTTGATGTGTTGTACGTCGTTGCTGATGGTATCGAAATAGACATACATGCTGTCGGCTTTGGCAAATAAGGTGTCGACATCTTCATAATATATGGCTCTTAAGTTGTCTGTTATCATGCACTTGCCGATGTTCTTCCACATCTCTGCATAGTCTCCTTTTAAGATTGCCTTGTTGGGGGTGTCTACTATGACGACATCGCTGAGCGCTTTAGCGTAACCTGTCTTTTTGTTGTAATACATAGTGTCTGCTGTCATCGACTGCTCCTTGTTTTTCAAGGTGGCGCGTCTGTCGAGGTAGACAAATTCTGTCTCGGTATTATACCAGCCGTAGTTGCCAAACAGTGAGTTCTCCTTATTATATATGTCGGTAGGACCGTAGAAATACATCATCTCATTCTCGGTGTCATAGACCAAAGTGTCGGAGATGATCTTATAGTCGGGCATTGTGCCGACGACGTCTTTTCTGAAATAAACAACTTTGATGTCGTCGCGGTAATAGCCTTTCTTGCTTACGAGTTTCTTGTCGTTGCGTGTTATCGTTCCGTTGTTAGGATAAGTCGCGAGATGACCTGTTCTGTCGTAAGTCATATATTGTGTCTCTAAGACGGTGGAGTCGTCTTTTAGGATTACGTCATGAAAAAGCTCTGCGAATTTTGTCTCGCCATTATATTTTAATAGCTTGCTGTAAATATCGACGCTGTCGTTGACATTGATATGAACATTGCCGAAGCCGTCGAAGAACTTAGTCTTCTCGTTATAATATGCGCTGTCGCTGTAGAAGTAAGTCGAGTCCTGACGCATTACGACATTGCCTATCAGACGCTGCACGTTTCTTCCAAGACGTTCGTCATAGTCGGCTCTGTCAGCATTCAGAATGTGAATCGTGGTCTTCTTCTGAGCGGAAACGCTAAACGTTAGAAATAATAATATTGTTAAAATAAAATATCTCATTTGAATTGATTGCCAATTTATTAGACGCAATGCTTGTTTATTGTTTAAAGGTTGCATTTACGCCTATCTACAAATCATTCCTAACTTAAAAGACGCTCAATTTAATCTTCTTCGGATTTTCTTTTATCTCTTCTAAAATATATTGAAGTGTTTTGACGCTTTCGTTTACATTATAATATAAGCTGTCGTCTTTGACCAGGAGTCCGGCACTGCCTTCACCATTGTTGATGCCGTTGAGGAGAGTGTTGAACTCTGTGATGCAGTTCTCCAATGAACCGACGAGATGGTTGTAATCTATTCTCTTCAAAGAGTCGCTCATAGTGCCGAAGTTCTCTGTTATCGTTTCTAAGTTGTTGACAACCATTGTGAGTTTGCCGTCTTGACTGTCGGTGAGCTGTTGTAAGTCGGAAGAGATGGCTTCTATGTTATTCATTGATGAAGCGAAGCTGCTTGCACCATTGTTGATGCTTTCTTTAAGCTCAGAACTGAGTAAGTCGTTGAGGTTAGATGTGAGGTCATTTACAGACACCATCAACGTCTCTAGTTTATTTTTGAGAGGTATTATGGTTTCTGTTATCATATCCATAGTGCCGTTATCGATTCTGGATGTGAGAGTGTCGTTGTTGTCGGCTAATTCTTTAGAGTCTCCGAGAACAAGGTTTATGCTTACTGAACCCATCAGGCTGGATGACAGCTGTGCTATGGTGTTTTTTGGTATGTTCAAGTCTTTGTTGATGGTGAACTCAACGATGATAGAACCGTCCTGACTTGGGTGAAACTCCAGTGAACTTATTGTTCCGACCTGCATGCCGTTGATGGTGACGAGGTCGCCAGGAAGCAGTCCTTTAGAGTTTTCATATACTGCATAAAAATTATATTGATTGTTGAGCAACGATTTGCCTTTTAAGAAGTTGAATCCCCAAATGAACAATGCCATCGCGATGATGAATGATAATCCAATCAATATTGATTTTGTTTTGTCTTTCATTTTATGTTTCAGTTTAATTATAATCTTATTCCGTTTTTAAAAGATACCACGAAGGCGCTGGTATAGCCTTTTGCCTTTATGTCTTTGCAATATTCGTCAGCGTCTTTCTTTGATTCAAAAGCGCCAGCAGTATATTTGTATTGTCCGTTATGTTCGTAGAAGTCAACGGCGTTTAATCCTTTATAATGTTGAGAAGGGTTCTCCACCTTTTTGCTTCTGCTTTCTATCTGAACCTTATAGATTATTTTATTAGCATCAACGATTTTGTTGGCGTTGTTGTTCTCGTAAGCAGGACCTTCTGTCACATTTTCTTTTTCGTATGCGTTTTTATAGTCGCGGAAGGCGCGGAACAATGCCGATGCTATGTATGTCTGGCCGTCTTTAGAGTTAAGGAAATTCTCTTCTGCGGGGTTGGAGAGGAAACCTATCTCCACCAGCACTGAAGGCATGGCAGTCTTGTAAAGCACGAGGAATCCGGCTTGCTGTACGCCTCTGTCTTTGCGGCCTACTCTTTTCACGAGCTGGTTCTGTATGTGTTCTGCAAAAGCAAGAGAAGCGTTTTTATATTCGCTTTGGAAGAAGTTGAGCATAATGTAAGCCTCTGTGCTGTTAGGGTTGAAGTTGTTATAATCTTCCTGAGCGTTTTCTTCATACATGATGGCTGCGTTTTCGAGCTTCGCCACTTCGAGGTTTGCAGCGTTTCTATGCTCACCCATCACGAAGGTCTCTACACCTGAAGGCTGTGTTGAGGCATTGGCGTTGCAATGTATGGAAATGAATAAGTCTGCGTTTTTCTCATTTGCTATCTGTGCTCTTCTGAGGAGAGAGACGAAGGTGTCATTGCTTCGAGTGTAGATGACATTTACGTCAGGACAATACTGCTTGATATAGTCGCCGGTCATCTTGGCGACACTCAAGGTGATGTCTTTTTCCTTAGCTTTTTTTCCTACTGCACCAGGGTCCTTGCCGCCGTGTCCTGCATCAATGACGACGGTGCTTATTTTTCCCTTATTCTGAGCTTGAACATTATCTGAAAAAATAAAGTTTGAAATCAGAATAAGAAAAAATAAAATCACTCGTTTTGTAGAATTTAGTCGCAACTTAAGCATAAGAAACGTATATTTGCATACAAATTTTTTACAAAAATATAAAATAAATTGTTGAGGACTGACAGATATAATCTTTTTATTGTTTTTTTCTTTTCTCTCGCCTTGATGATGTCGGGTTGCAAGACTTTGAATGTCGTTGACGAAGTTGAGGAGAAACAGGATGCTGTCAGTGTATCAACGCCTTATGTAGCAACGCCTTATGTAGGTGATACTATAAAAACCGATACTGAAGAGGAAATTGTCGTCGACACTGTGAAAAATGTCGATACTGTTCCTCAAGTGCATGATGATTTGGCCGTTGATACCGTTGCCAAAAATGAAGACGTTCCATCAGAACGAAAGAAGGCTGCGGTGAAGGAGTCTTTCATCGATGATAAGATTGAACGTTCCTGCAACGATTCCACTGTGCAGGATTTTAGAAACAATAAGATTTACTATTACGGCGACGCTAAAGTCGTTTATGAAGACATCACTATAGAGGCGGCGTGTATAGAATTCGATTTCGACAAACGCACCGTCTTTGCCAAAGGTCTTCTTGATTCAACAGGCAAGGTTTATGGTTCTCCAATATTTTTAGAAGGTGATAAAAGATATCTCTCAGAGTCGATGACCTTTAACTTCGAGACCAAGAAAGGTATCATCACCAAGGTGTTTACCGAAGATGCTATGGGTTATATCCATGGCTCCAGAATCAAGAAGATGGAAGATAACTCCATCAACATCAAGTCAGGTTCCTTTACCACTTGCAGCAATCAGGAACATCCTCATTTTGAGTTTTATTTTGGAAAAGCCAAGGTCATCCCTGATGATAAAATCGTCACTGGTCCTGCTTATTTCAGACTGATGGAGACGCCGCTTCCTATAGGCGTTCCTTTTGGCATTTTCCCTAACTCCAAAGGTCAGCGTAATGGTATCCTGGTTCCAACATGGGGTGAGTCTGCCAACCGCGGATTTTATTTTGAGAATGGTGGTTTCTATTGGGGCATCAACGAGTATTTGGACTTCCAGCTTGTAGGCGATATATACACTCGAGGCAGCTGGGCAGTCAAGCCTACGCTTCGTTACAACAAACGTTATGCTTACAACGGTTCCTTCTCCGGAAGCTATGCCGTGAATAAGATCGGTTCCAAAGGCTCGACCGACTATAACGAAAGCACCGACTTCAAAGTGCGTTGGGTTCATAAGCAAGACCCTAAGGCGAGACCGAAGTCTTCTTTCTCTGCCGACGTATATATCGTGAGTTCCAACTATAACAAATATAACGCTATCTCTTCTAACGAATACTTGAGCAACACTTTCCAGTCAAGTATTGCTTATCAGACTAGAATAGGCGATCTTTTTAACTTCACGGCTAACGCTAGTCATAGTCAGAATACTCTTACTCGTGTCATGACTGTCACTTTGCCTGAAGTCACGCTCACCATGAATCGTGTGTATCCTTTTAAAAATATAGGAAACCAGGCAAAGAAGAGATGGTATAAGGATATGTATATCAGCTATACCGCTAACGCTAAGAATTATATGAGCATGGCGGACAGTCTTTACTTCCAGCCAGGCTGGCTTGATAATCTGCAAAACGGTATGCAGCACAGAGTGCCGATAAGCATGCCTGTGAAACTGTTTAAATATATCACATGGACAACGTCTGTGAATTTGCTGGATAGGATGTATTTCAGATATTTCGAGAAACAATGGGTGGAAGATCCTACTATGGCGGCTGGCGGTTATCTTAAGACTGACACCATAAATCAGTTCAGAAACGTATTCAGCTTCGATGTGTCTAGTTCTATGACTACGAAACTTTATGGTATGCTTACCTTCAAAAAAGGCCCTATTCGTGCGATACGTCATGTGTTCACTCCATCTATAGGCGTGTCGTATAACCCCGACTTCTCGAAAGACTTCTGCAATTATTATGATACATATTACGATGCTAACGGTATTGAACAGCTGTATTCTATGTTCCAGGGAAATATATATGGAACGCCGCCATCAGGCGAGTCGGGACGAATCAATTATAGTTTCGGCAATAACCTGGAGATAAAGGTGCCGTCGAAAAAAGATACCATCACAGGAATGAAGAAGGTAAAAGTCATAGAGGACCTTACTTTCAGCGGAAGCTATGATATAGCGAAAGACTCTCTTAACTTCTCTTATCTCTCCGTGAACGGAAGAACGACATTGTTCAAAAACTTGTCTGTCAGATATTCCAGCATCTGGGATCCTTATATCCTCGACTCTTTGGGCAAGAAGCAGCTGAACCAGTTTGAATGGGATGTCAATAAGCGTCTGTTCAGGAATAACAGCGTTGCTTGGAATTTCAGCATCAACTATTCATTAAATAATGATACCTTTAAAAATAAAGGAAAGAAGACGACACCAAGACGGTATGAGTCATCTCTTGCTTCGGAGGAAGAGATGAACGACATAAGGTCTAATCCGGAGAACTATGTCGACTGGTCGACGCAGTGGGCGTTGTCGTTGAGCTACAACCTGACCTTGTCGAATAATCTGTCGTATATCAACTATATATTGCAAGACGATAGGAAAGTCATACAGACGCTTGGCGTTAATGGCAACATAAACCTCACGCCTAATTGGAAGGTCTCAGTGCAGACAGGTTGGGACTTTGAACTCAAGAAATTGTCTTATACATCTTTGACAATATACCGCGACCTGCATTGCTGGGAGATGCGCTTCAACTGGATTCCGCTTGGAACGTATAAAAGCTGGAACTTCACTATCAACGTGAAAGCCTCCGCACTTCAAGACTTGAAACTGACAAAGAAGAAAGACTATAGGGATAATTAAGGGTATGAGGAGATATTAATTCCTCAGTTCTTCAATTCCTAATTTTATTAACAAAGGGGTGTTAATAACAATCTACATTTATTATTTGTTTTTTTAAATAATTATGATAAATTTGCGGGTATTAATTAACCTGAGTTATGAGAAAGAGTCTTTTGATAATATTATTAGCGTTTTGCCTGAATGGCGCTTATGCACAGGTGGAATCTGAGTTTGAAAAGTTCAAAAAAGAACAACAGAAACAGATGGAAACTATGATGCAGGGCGATAAGGCTTTATATAATGATTTGGAAAAAGAATACCAAGATTATGTAAAAGCAGAAAAAGAAGCATACGAGAAATTTGTCAAAGAGATGAGTGCGATGTGGGGCGGCGGTAATGTTGCGGAAAGCACTAAAAAAGATTGGGTTGAATATTCTGATGACGGCAAAAGCCGTAGCATTGTTGACTTTGAACAAGGTGAGGCTACTATAGAGATAATCATCACACCAGAGGAGGAGAAATCTGAAGAGAAGATAGAAGAGAAGGTGGAAGAGAAAATCAAAGAGCTGATCGTTAATAAGGGAACCACCAAAGATTATGATTCTTCAAAAGAAAAGGCCTTGCCATTGCAAGAGACCCCAGTCCTTGAAAATCAGATTCAGACACCTTCAGGCGAACTCGTGACAGAGGAGAACGTAGATGAAAGCGTGAAGGAAATAGCTCAAGAAGTAGTTGTTGAAAAGAAAGAAATCACCGGTGATGACGGCGAGACACGTCAGGTCGTTACAGTGAAACTGGATCTCGTTCCAGATCATATCAAGACAAGAGCAGAAGCTTATAAGAATGAAGTTGAGAAATATTGCCGTAAATATGATGTCAATCCAGCGATGGCGTATGCTGTGATGCAGACAGAGTCGGCTTTCAATCCTAAGGCTAAGTCTTATGTGCCAGCATACGGACTTATGCAGATCGTGCCTACGTCAGCAGGAAAGGATTGTGCAGCTAGCTTGAACAAGTCATTCTCACAACCTACAGCAAACTATCTTTATGATCCAGAAAACAATATCGAGATGGGCGTTCATTATCTCTATCTCTTGAATAAACGTTACTATACTAATGTTGTTAATCCTGACAGCAGAGATCTCTGCGTCATAGCATCATATAACACTGGCGCCGGCAACGTGGCAAGAGCATTGCGCGGCGATACCAAAATATCTAAGGCTATTCCTCAAATCAACGAGATGTCGTATGAGGAACTGTTTAAGTATTTTGAGAAAAAATTGCTTCCTGAGACACAGAATTATATCAGGAAAGTGACAGAAAGAATGAACAGTTTTAACGAATGGATGAAATAATTATTAACTAAATTTAAAATCATAAAATAATGAAAAGAGTTATCGCAACAAAAAATGCACCTGGTGCAATCGGCCCTTACAGCCAAGCTATCGAAGTAAACGGTATGTTGTTCATCTCTGGTCAGATTCCAATCAATCCAGAAACAGGCAACATCGTTGAAGGTGGCATTTACGAACAAACAGAACAAGTTATGAAAAACCTCGAAGGTATCTTGACAGAAGCAGGTTATACTTTCGATAACGTAGTTAAATCAACATGCTTACTCAGCGACATGGCTAACTTCGCAGCAATGAACGAAGTGTATGGCAAACGCTTTACACAAAATCCTCCTGCAAGAGCAGCTTTCGCAGTAAGAACACTTCCAAAAGAAGTTCTCGTTGAAATCGAAATGATTGCAGCAAAGTAATCTTTAAAAACCAATGATATGAAAAAGTTAAGTTTTGTGGCTTTATTGCTGTTGACCGTCTTCATGACATCATGTGACGGTTTGGGCGGAGGAAATACTTCCAATGTCGACAAGTCTCAAATTGTGGGAAAATGGATGACTGCCGACGAGATGTATTTCGAAGTCTATAATAGCGATGGCACAGGCAAAGAATGGGACCTCAGAGATGATGTCACAGAAGAAGAAGCAACATCGTTTACATGGGAATTTGATGAAGCTACAGAAGACAAGTTCTTCAAATATTACAAGATGGAAATCAGCGATGCCGTTGTGCCTCAGTATTGTAATATCTTGGAGCTGACTTCAACAGATTTCAAGTATAATAATGAAGGCTTCAGAGCTACTTATAATCTGATCAGGGCTAATTGATATGAGAAAACCGCTGAAAATAACACTGATAAGTTTAGGATCTCTGCTTGGATTCTTGCTGGTGGCCGTGACGGTTGCGTGCTGGTTTGTGGTGACTCCTGCTCGCTTAACATCAATAGTGAAAAATCAAGCACCTAATTTTATCACCTGCGACTTCGATATAGAAAGAGCCGACCTCACTGTATTTAAGTCCTTCCCTAAAGTGGGATTGAAAATCAATGATGTCGTGTTTGTCAATCCGATGGACGGGAATCCATCCGACACGCTCGCCTATATCAATGAATGTGTTGTTTCAGTGGACATCAAGAAGTTCCTTAAGGAAAATCAGATTATCATCGATGAATGTAAATTGAACGGCGGTTATGTGAATCTTTTTACAGATGCGTCGGGCAGTACAAACATCGATATATTTCCTCCGTCACAGCCTGATACCGTAACTGAGGAAAGTTCGGAGTTTGTCTATGGCATCGATTTGGCTTCAATGAAAGTCAAAGACGTGACCGTAAAATACACCGACCTCACTCAGGGTATGTATGCTGACATTAATGGGTTAAATATGTCAGCAAAAGCTAAGGTGAGAGGAGAAAACATCGCCGGCAATGTGAATATGTCTTTACGTGATATCGCATATCAACAAATGACAGACACATTGTCAATGGCTGTGAAACTTAACGACTTAAAATTAGAAGGAGATGCTGAGATGATGGGCGATGATATCAAAGCCGACATCAAGGCATCTTCCTCTATTTTATCTTATGAAAGCGAAGGCCAAATCGCTGAACTCAATTCTTTTGAATTCAAATACAAAGGCGACATCAATAACTATGATGTAATAAAAGGTAATGCTGAAATGACTGTCAACGACCTGTCATTTAGCATGGATGATGAGCAACTTGTGAATAAGGCTGACGTCAGAATGATAACGCCTGTCAATGCTACATTGAGCACTATGGACGTAGAACTCGGTGCTTCACAATTGGCTCTCAATAATATATTTGTCGATATGATCGGTAAGGTATCAATGCCTGGTGATGACATCAATGTCGACATGAACGTAAAAACCAATACCATAATGATGGAAGAGCTCATCGGACTGATACCAGCTTCGATGCGCGAAGAACTTCTCGCTGGCATAGATGTCAAAGGCGAATTGAAACTCGCTGCTGACATAGAAGGTGTATACAATGAGACTTCAATGCCTGTCGTGAACACTGAAATAGAATATAATAAAGGTATGATCTCAATGCCTGAGATGCTGCCTTACCCTATAACGAATCTCAATACCTCAATAAAGGCCGACTTAGATCTTAACAATAAGTCGGATGTTTATGTGAATCATCTTAATGCTAATATGTCAAAATCATCATTTTCTTTCTCAGGAACTGTAAAAGACGTGATGGATAAGATGTATTGCAATATAAACCTTAACGCTAATGCTGACCTCGACGAACTTCAAGATTTTATTCCTGAAGGTATAGTCGCTGGCGGTAAGGTGAAATTGAATGTAAATGCTAATGTCGACAACTATCAGCTCACTAACATGGATTTTGCCAATGCTAAAGTCAAAGGTGACTTGCAATGGAATGACATGAATGTGGTTTATTGCGATACAATAAATGTCAATGCTGATGAACTTAATGTTAAGTTTACTTTGCCGAACTCTGCTTCGGAAGAGATTGCAAACAGTTTGATAGCTGTTGAGATAAGCGGTGCAAACTTGGATGCAAAAGTGTCTGAGATGATAGTCGCAAGTCTTAAGGATTATAATATAGAAGCACAGGTGTCTAATATCTTGGACGAAAACGTGCCAATGTCAGTATATGCTGATTATAGTCTCTCAAGAATAGACGCTTCTATGGATGACATGACTTTCTTCACCAATAATCCTAAAGGAAGTGTCGCGATGTTTATGAAAGAAAATGGTATAGACGCTTCATATATAGCGGTATATAATGGCGACAGTCTGTCGTTTGAAATGGGTGAGGATATGAGTTTCGCGACGGAAAAACTTGATTTCAATGTGTCGGCCGACTATGACGATGCTCAAGAAGATATGCTCTTGCAATGGAATCCTCATGCGGGAATACAGTTGAACAAGGCAGTCTTTGCGATGAGCGACATCCCAATGCCGGTATATATCCCATCTGTCGACTTCCAATATGATACAACAGGAATCGATATCAAGAACAGTAGCATTGTCTTAGGCAATTCAGATTTTGAGTTGCAAGGTAAGTTTACAAATGTCGATGAGTTCTTGAAAAAGGAAGCGCTCTTGAAAGGAACGCTCGATTTCACATCACATTATACAGACGTGAACCAGATTATGGAACTCTTCAGTGGTATGGGTGATACTACACTTGTCGCTGAGGAAGTCGTGACAGACACAGTGGCTAAAGAAGACAATCCGTTTATTGTGCCACTTGGCGTTGATATCACGCTGAATACAAATATAGAGAAGGCTGTTGCAGGCGAGATGAATCTGTCTAATATAGGCGGCGGACTCACCGTTAAAGACGGTGTGATGGTGTTGCAGGAAATGGGATTTACCTCAGATGCAGCGACTATGGAAGTCACAGCGATGTATAAGTCGCCACGTAAAAACCATCTCTATCTAGGCCTTGACTTGCATCTCCTTGAGATTGATATCGCAGAGATGATAAACCTCGTGCCTGAAATAGATACTCTCGTTCCTATGCTCAGTTCTTTTGCTGGAAAGGCAGAGTTCCATTTCGCAGTGGAGACATATCTTAAGTCTAACTATGAAATGAAGATATCTACCTTGAAGGGCGCGACAGCAATACATGGAAAGGACTTGGTGATACTCGATAACGCCACATACAAGAAACTTGGCAGATTGCTCGGATTTAAAGACAAGGAACATAATACGATAGATAATCTCAACGTTGAGATAACAGCATTCAAGAACGAGATCGATGTCTATCCTACACTTATCACAGTCGATAAGTATCAGGCTATAGTAGGCGGTCGTCATAATCTTAACATGACATTCGATTACAGATTGGGAATGTCGAATCCATGGCCATTCAGAAGAGTGGGAATCATAATAAAAGGCGACTTGGAAGATATGAAGTTCAGGTTGAGAGGAAAGAAGAATATTGGACTTGAAAATCCTAAAGGAAATAAAGAAGATGTTCATCTGATCCAAGAGACACTGAGACTCAAGAATATGATTTATGAGTCATTGAAATAGTTAGGAGTTTCCAATGTTCAAAGCTCAGAGTTCAAAGTACATCAATATAGGAATTGGCAGCGTGTTTATCATAGCTGCCATTCTTAAATTAATATCCATAGACGAGTTTGAGATTTATATCTATAGTTTTGGCATCTTTGGTTTTCTTCTTACGACATTCGTGTCGAGGATTATAATCATCGGCGAATTTGTCCTGGGTTTGTCCCTTATACTTAAAATCCATTACAAGCTCACCTGGAGGCTCGCATTTATATCATTGATATTATTTACATTGTTTTTGATATATGTCGCGATATTTCGTAATGACGACAACTGCCACTGCTTCGGAGAACTCGTCGAGTTAAGTCCGTTAGAATCTATAGTAAAGAATCTCATACTGATATTTCTTTTGTTTTTAAGCCAAAAGCCAAAAGCCAAAAGCCAAAGTCATTTTACTCTTGTTGTCCTCTACTCTTGCGGTCTACTTCATCTCTCCTCCGGATTCCATTTATAAGATGATTTATTCCAGCGAGAAAGAAGTGAGCAGCATTGACTTATACGAATCCTTTGATGAAGTCGTGAAGATTGATTTCACGGGAGAAGGTGTTGATTTCGACACTGTCATCGACTTTAATGTAAAAGATAAGCAACTGATAGCAGTAGTGAGTTCAGGATGTAAATATTGCAGGTTAGGACTCAAGAAACTCTCTCTGATGATGAATAATGATGATATTGACATTACTGCTGACGATGTCGATATCTTCATCTGGGGAAGTCCGGAAGGAATAGAAGATTTCCGAGAGGAAACTATGACGGAAGATTTCACTTATTGGCACGTCATGCCGAACAAAGCCATTGAAATCACATACGGAAGATTTCCTATATTTATATTGTTAAAAGAAAAAGACATCATCAAAGTCGGAGATTTCCGTGACTTGGATGATGCCTTTTTTGAAACTCAAAAACTCAAAAACTCAGAATTTTTGAAGTTTTGAGTTTTTTAATTTCTGAGGTTTTATCAAGAAACCACTTCGCAATTGATTCCGTGTTCGCGGATCATAGTCACGATAGTGTTGAGTTGGTTCATATCTTGAAGGTTAACGCTTATTGTGATCATTGTCTTACCTACTTCAACCTTATTTGAAGAACGTTCGTGGTTGATTTCGTTGATGTTGACTTTAAGACCTTCGAATATAGCGAGGATTTTCTTCAACTCACCTGATTGGTCAGGAACGATGACTCTGATAGTAGCTCTGAGACCTTCTTCCACCATACCTTTTTCAATTATTTGAGAAAGGATTTGCATGTTGATGTTACCGCCGCTGATGACAGGAACGACATTCATGCCTTTGAGGTTAGCCTTGTTATACAAAGCTGCTGCCATTGAAGTGACACCTGCTGGTTCAGCGAGGATCTTGGCTCTTTGTAACAAGAGGTAAGCAGTATGTGCTATTTCAGTGTCTGTTACGCTTACGACGTCGTCGACGTATTTTTGGATGATGTCGAATGTGAGAGAACCTGGAGTCTTCACAGCTATACCGTCAGCGATTGTTGATACTGTTGGCAAAGAAATGACTTTGTTAGCTTCGCGTGATGCAACCATAGAAGCAGCGCCAGCAGCGTTAACGCCGATGACTTTGATTTTAGGGTTCATTTCTTTTATCGCCATTGCGATACCTGCTACGAGACCGCCGCCGCCGATAGGAACGATGACAGCGTCAACATCTGGCTGTTGTTCTACGATTTCCAAACCTATTGTACCTTGACCAGCGATGATCAATGGGTCGTTGAAAGGATGGATATATGTTGCGTTATGCTCTTTGATGTATTCTTGTGAAGCGATAGCTGCATCGTCGAAAGAGTTTCCGGCGAGCACTACGTTAGCGCCGTAACCTTTTGTTGCCAACACTTTCAAAGGAGGAGTGAAGATAGGCATGAAGATAGTGCTTTGCATGCCGAGTTTTGTAGCTGAGAAAGCAACGCCTTGAGCGTGGTTGCCTGCAGATGCTGCTACAACACCTTTAGCTCTTTCTTCTGGAGATAAGTTGGCTAATTTGTTATATGCGCCTCTCACTTTGAAGGCACCTGTAGTCTGCATATTTTCCAACTTCAAGAAGATGTTGGCGTCAGACATTTGTGAAAATGACTTGGAATGGATGATAGATGTTTGCTTTGCAACGCCTTTCAATGTATTGCGTGCAGCAACGATGTCGGAAAACTTTAATGTTGAATCCATGACAGTTTAATTTTTTAAATTCAATAGCCACAAAAAAAGCTAACGACCTTGGTTTAAGTCATTAGCTTTAGCCAATTTGTGGAGCATATGAGAATCGAACTCATGACCTCTTGACTGCCAGTCAAACGCTCTAGCCAACTGAGCTAATGCCCCATTATTTTTTGTGACTGCAAAGATATAATTTTTTTTTGATACATAATTATAGTAATGGAGATTTTTTTTAGTTAGGAGTTGAGTCTTTAAGTCCAAAGTTCGGAGTTCAAAAAAAACTCAATTATTTTTTTCTTTCAATACTTTTATTTACTACTTTTGCGGCTTGATTTAAAAAATGCTATTATTTATTTAATAATATTTATTTAGTAGGTAAATTAACTCAAAATTTTATCATAAAAAAGTTTAAAATTAAAAGATTATGAGAATTTTTCCTCACTACACACGAGTAAAATACCAGCACACAGTTGCATTGGGCGGCACTCGTATTATGGCAAAGCCATGGATTTCAGGAGTTCTTTTGATGTTC
>JAZKYG010000068.1:0-14205 GCA_045612025.1 Bacteroidales bacterium | reverse complement strand
CATTTTTTCATTAACATTTGTAAATAAATTATTGTATATCAGTAAAATATGCGCTCTTGAACCGGGTCAGATTCGGGTCAAAAATGGGTGTTTTTTCAGATTTGTAAAAATACAAAATATTGGTTTTCAATAGGTTAAAATTTTGGAGGACTAAACGATAAATTCAATTCTCATCCTCGCTACAAGTAAAACCCTTTGAAAATCAGCGACTTAAACCAAGTCGCTGTTTTCGTATCGGGTCAAAATCGGGTCAGAGTTTACAGAATTAACCGTTTATTTTTCCTGCCTCCGCAAGAAAAATAAAAAAAAATGTTCCTAAATCAGAAGTCACAACTACAAGAAGTATTAAGATTTACGGCGCCAAAGTACCGTGAAGGTGCCGAACCTTGCATTTATTTCTCCGCCTACGACCCAAAAACACAGGCGATGAAGCGCAAAAGAATTAAAATTGCACACATTGGAAGTCTCAAGGAGCGCAAGAGACGCGCCCCTATACTATGCCAGAGGTTCATGGAGCTGCTGTCGTCAGGATGGTCGCCATGGATCGACGACGACTGCCCGCACACAGGTTTCAACGAAGCAATAGAAATGTATGTGTCCTATATCACCCGTGAGCAGCGCAACAGGACACTGAAGGAGTCTTCATTCAAAACATACAACAGCTATATCAAAATGCTTCGCATCTACAACGACAGCCGTAAAAAGCCCATCGTATATATATATGAAATGACAGAGAAGTTTATCACGGATTTCTTAGACTGGATTCATTACGAACGCGGAAACACTCACAGAACCTATAACAACTACATCAATTTTTTCAATACGCTGTGCCTTTTTCTTGTAAAAAAGAAGATACTTTCCGAGAATCCAGCTGAAGACATCCATAAGATGAAGCGCACCCAGACAATGAAGACGAGAAATAATTTTGCGGAAAAAGACATCAGGACACTGTTCTCACGCCTGGAGAATCACGACAGGAAATATCTACTGGCGTGCTACTTTACATATTACTGCTTCATCAGACCGAATGAGCTTTATAGAATAAAGGTAGGCGACATCAACATCGAACATCAGACCGTCTTCATATCGGCAGAAATCTCAAAAAACAGCCTCGATGCAGCCGTCACCATTCCACAGGTGGTAATTGAGCTTATCAACGAGCTCGGAATAATGAAGCATAACAAGGAGTGCTATATATTTGGCGAACACTTTGAAACAAGCAAGAAAATCGGACACAACAAGATGTTCGGCAACTATTGGGACAGATTCATAATAAAGGACGGCGGACTGTGTCCTGAGTTCAAAGGGAAAGGCTATTGTTTCTATTCCCTGAAAGGGACAGGCATAACCACCATGCTGAAGGAAGGAGTTCCGACCATAATTGTAAGAGACCAGGCGCGCCATCAGGACATAACGACAACTGAAATCTATACCAAGGGAAGAAATCTGAAAGCCCCTGCCCTGCTTAAAGACTATAAGAAGAAATGAAAAAAGACCGATTCGAAGTTTTAATTTTTAGAAAGTGGCAGAAAACGCTGTTTTTAAAGAAAAGAAGAAAAAGCACTCAATTGAGTGCTTTTTCTTCTTCTTTGAAATTCCATTCATGGCATGGGATTTTAAATAAATCATTCCAACCTGGATCAGGTGGGGATGCTAAGGCACATTTTCTGAAATGAGTAATAATGCCACCCGTAATAGACTGAACCGTCAAACTACCGTCTTTATTTACAACCGCCGACATTCCATCACCGAATTTATAAACCGTATTGTAAGACCTCACACCATCAGCACCGTAATAAGTTTCGCCATCTTTGACCTCTATAACACTGCCGTCTTCTTCTGATTTTACATAAATAGGTATTCCTGACCAATTTGTTACTTTTGATTTTCTTGAAGTTGCTATACCTCCAGCAACAACAACAGAACCTAAACCGTAAATTATTGCGTGTTTAAGTTTTATTGAAGTTTTTTCTGATATAGCAATAAGCAATAATACAAAGGCGACTATTACTGTAATATCAAATAAATTGTAAAAGTTAAGTCTCTTTATCATTTTATTAAGTTTTTCTTCCATAACGTATTCTCCTTTCTTTTATTTCATCATCCGTTCAAAAAACATCTTCAGGAACAGCAATCCGACAAAGGCTATGATGATAGCAAAGAGAACATCGCGCCATTTCTCCCGCGGTTCTTCTATCACTATTTTGTCGATTGGCACTTCAGTTCTGAAATTGACATCAACATCATCTGGGAAGTAATCTATTTTGAATCCTCGCGCTGGAAGATTTGTTATGACGAACTTTCCATGGTCGGTTCTTACTACTGTTGTGTCTGAAATAGTGTCTGGATTGAACTCAAAACCGTCCTGTTCCGGTGTGATCACAAATGTAGTATCTATTTTCACCGTGTCTTTTTGGATTAGCTCCTGATGATCTTCGACGATTTTATAAATGCGCTTTTCGGCGCGCCTGGTGCTGCTGCAGGAGACGAGACCGAAGAAAAGAAGTATAAGAAATAATATTTTTCTCATGGTTTAAGGTGTTGATAATTAAAATTGTTGTATCTTTGCAGGCAGAAAAACAAGACTGAAAAAGATGTTGTGGTTCAAGCGAAAGCGCGATACTTGCCAATTCCTAAAGTCTTGTTTTTTTTTATTTTACATTCACCTTACACACTGAATACTGGATGTGCTGTTCATCTGCTTTAATGCCAATTGTGAGTTTCACTGTAAAATTTAGATAATGTTTAGGATTGGTAAATTGGTGATAAATTATTTCTTTCTTGATTTTTCCAATATTTCCAGTGCCTGTTTCAGATTGTCGAGGTTGTCGTACTTGCCGAGCTTCTCGGCTATATCCAGAACCGTCTCCGGCACGCTCGCCGCCGGGTTCTTCGCCTTTGCGTGGTTCTCGATGACGCTTTTGCCTTCAATGAGTATTACGCCCAAGGTTGTGAGAATGCAGCAGTAAGGAATGGCATACCATGGAAAGCACAGACCCAGAATGTCAATGAATATCCCGAAGAACACCACGGTGAGATATGATATCACCTTGTTGACGGTTCGGCGGAGGATGTGGCTCTGGAGCTTCTCCTTGCATTTCTTGGCTGCCTGGATGCCGGTGAACAGGTCTATCACGACCGACAGCAGCACCAGGACGAAGCACAGGAACATGACCATGATCCCGTGCCCTATGTCTTGCGTTATGTTGAGGTGAAGGTCCATCAGGCGTATGTCTTAATTATAAGCTCTGTGCCGCCATTCATCTTGGCGTCTGTTGGTGACGCGATATCGCTTACGTATGCTGCAGTCGTAGAATGTACCATTACCGACAATGTCGTCTCCTCTTCGAACCAATGTGTAAGGCACATGGAATGTTCCACAGCTGACACCGTAGGCAGAGGCGCAGCTGCAGAGGCCACGTAGCCCTGTCCGGTGAGAAACGCCATTGCGATACGCTGTCCGGATGACGGCGAGGCGTCGAGGTTGACAGTTACGCGGGCATATACTTCAGAGCGTGCCGGAACGGTGATGTTCTGCCATATCGCGGTGAACGCGTCCTGCATCACGTCTTTCTTCCCTTCCATCGGATAGACGGCGACTCGCATGTCGCTGACATAGTCGAATTCGCCTGTTATTGGGTTGTAGATCTTTTTCATCATATTGTACAATCCTCCTCATAATACACATCAAAATCTTCCTTAAACTCTAAAATTAGATCTTCTGGGTAAGAGGTGCCGATGCAAGCACGATCAAAGCAAACAACCATTTCCTCTCTACTAAAATTCATGGTTATGACTGTTTGAATTACGAAGTTGTCAACATTGTACTTGCTGTCGACCCATTCGCGCCACGTCATACCTGGTTCAAAAGAGTATTCGACTTCATATTCTCCATCAGGTGTAGGATAATTTAGATGTAATCTAAACTTTCTTATATCTTTCAAATTCGGCAGATACTCCAGATTCTTTCTGTCAGCCCATACGCATTTACCTTCCGGCTCTGCATATTGTGCAGTTGTGATTTTCGAGCCGTCAGCCTGGTCTTCCGTTGTGACTTTCCTGATATGCCAGGCGGCGTCAGCTGGCTTGGCGCCTGCTGTTGAAGGCTTGCCCATATAAACGGTGTTGCCGTCGGCGGACTGGTCAACAATCACCCATCCGCTTTTCTCAAAGCCCATTTGTTCTATGTTATTTCCGAATATCATTTTCTTATTTTTTTAAGTGTTATAAATGCTACTATCGCCACCAATATCACTATCGGCAGCATCATGTAAAAAAAACCTTTACTGTAAAGCGAGAATTCAGCCGCACGACGGCGAACCAAGCCTTTAAGGACTTGCTTGTTTGAATACTTCCATTTCTTCCATTCTCCTTCAATGGCGGCGTAATCTTTCGGATTCGCCTTGATTACTTTAAGCAATGTGGATTCCTGGAAGTTGCCGGAGCCTACGTTGTACACGAAGCTCACCAGAGCGTCGAACTGGAACTGGTTGAGGCGAAGATTCTGCGCGTTGACCGCCTTCTCCGCCCACTGCAGATCCTCCTGAAGATAGATGTCGGCCTGCTCTTCCGTACAGGTGTCGCCTTCCTTCACTCCGGAAGTGTGGCCATAGCCGATGGTCCACTTGCCAGCTGGACAGAGGTAGGCTTCGCTCCTGTAGCCTTCGAAGGTCTTTATCAGTTTGCGACCGATGTATGAAGTTTTCATGGATCTTAGAATTTGAAAGTTATTCCGTTCTCTTCAAGACGTTTATTGATTTTGTCGCGTTCCTTTTGACTCATCAGCGCTGAAATCGCTCCTGGAAGAGTGTAGATGTTGCTCTTGGTCTGCCAGCGCTTGCGGATTTCCTTGTTGCCGAAAACAACGATAAGCTTTTCGATATCGGCATTTGTCTTAAGACGGCTCATAATGTCATACACTCCATCTTCGTCCACTCCTGCATAACCGGCGCGGGTATCTGACAGGTAGCTATAGAGACTGTCGGCCATGGTCTGATATTCCACG
This sequence comes from Bacteroidales bacterium, assembly GCA_045612025.1. GTDB lineage: Bacteria > Bacteroidota > Bacteroidia > Bacteroidales > F082 > Limimorpha. Next base: position 9,200 of record JAZKYG010000068.1, on the reverse strand, counting down.
GAAGTATATGTGAGGTTGGAAACATTGATGGAAGTGGCGATATCGTTGAGATATTCAGCGTTCTTTTTCTCAGTCTTGGCTTCCGATATCTTCTTGCGGATATAGATGACCATGATTATTATGAGAAGAATGCCGCCGATGGTGTACGCCATTTTGGTGATATCCACTTTGCCTGCTAGTTTTATAAGATCTTTATTCATGTTATCATTTTTTGATTAGTAAATAAAACACCACTGCCGCGAGTGCCAGCAACAACGGCGCGTTACCTGTCGTCGGTCTTGTCACTCTTGTAAAGCTCTGATCGTTGGCAGCTGCCACGAAGTCTCTTCTTTCGGTAAGCTCTCTCTTGCTTCTGGCGCGTGATATGAATATCTCGTCGGAGAGCCTGTTGCAGTCGGCTTCGCTGCGCACTCCTGCGATCAGATGCACGCACTCGTGCACCCAGATGTAGTCTCTCATCATGGGTGACAGCGAGGCGTATTCGCGGGCGTTCAACTCCACGACATTTGTATTGTGGTTGCAGCGGGCTAGCCAATGACCTGTCTCGGCAAACTGATATGTTATTTTTTGAGCTTCCATATCACTAAAGCAATTACCACCAGGAGCACGACGGCGCCGCCGATGATGAGAGGCATTTTGCTTGATGACTCCTCGTCATCGTTGTCCTGCAATGATGTGATTGCCGGAGCTGCTGGAGCTGTAGAAGTCTCTGTCGTTCCGCCTGCCACATTGGAAATCACAGTGCTGACGGTGTTCTTAACACCGGCTACAACATTCTGAAGACCCGACTTTGCGGCAGCCTCGACCTGAACGGTTTTGTCGTTCAGTATGCTTACAAGATTGTTGTGGAATTCCTGTGCGTCTTCTTTACTGTCGAACTTGACTTTAAAATCTTTGGCGGTGAGGCCGTCGGCGATATTGTAGCTGTTGCCGCCGAAGATGCCTGTGTTCTGATTGAGCGTAGTGATGACAAGCTTGCCGGCTTTGGCGTTATGGCAATCTATCTTGACATTCTTCTTGTTGACTTCTACGCTCTGTATGTTTGATTTAAGGGTGACTCTGAAATCTGTCATTTTTATTTTCTTTTGATGATTAGTAATAGTATTATCCATACCCACCAGTAACGGCCGAAGCATTCTTCGACATGCTGAAGAATTCCGACCTTAGGAGCTGGCGGTATCTGTGTCGATATCTCATCCGCCGATGTGTCGGCTTCTTTGGTTGATATCGTGCTGATGAATTTGCCTGAGTTGTTGGTCATCGCATGAACACTATTAAGAGTACTACCAATAATGCTGCGCCGCCGATGCCGACGTAGAGCATTGTGTTGTCTTTCTTGTCTTCTTCAATGGTGTTGTAGGAGACGTGTGTATCAGGCTTTTTCAGTGCCGAGCCAACAGCGGAACTTACGTCCTTGATGGCTTCGTTGAGGCTGAACTTATTGCTGACCTCTGTTTGGAATCTGTCTGTTTGCATATTGTTTCAGTTTTTGTTGTTATAAAAAAGGCGGCGTAATGCCGCCAAGGATTTTCGATTCTCGAACTTATTGTGCCAATGTGAAGTCGATTTGGAAGTTTGAATTTGCTGGAACATCCAAGAAAACAAGTGTTGTCTCGTCAAGAGAGAGCTTGCGTTCATCCTTCTCGAGATCAATGTCGATGAAGTTCTGGAGGAAGTTCGCCGGATTGATGTAGGCTGACAGCTGGACGTAGTCTGAACCTGATTTGCTACCGATGGATGACTGTGTCACTTCGATGTTTTGCTGGAAGATTTCACGTGATGGATTTGCGCTGTTTGTCAAGTCGGTGATGCGCATTTTCACGACTTTGAGACCTGAATACTTGACATAGTTCAAGAAGTCTCTGTAACGTGTGGCCGGTGTCTTTGGCTTGATGGTGACAGGATATGCGCCTGAACCGTCAGCTTTAGCATTAGCTACTGTAGAGTTGTAGTCGTCTGCCACTTGAACACAGTCATAGCCTGCATTTTTAATGGCTGTTGGATCTGCGAAGCTTACATAGGCTTTGCTGTCTTTAAAGACAACTTCTTCTGTGTTGTAGTGACCTGGGAACAAGCAGAGTCTTGCTGCTGTTGTATTTTGGAATGTGAATGACGCTACAGGTCTGATTGATTTGTTGAAATTTGACATTTTTAATACGTTTTTTAAGTGTTAGTAATTTGTTGATTATCCTTCGATCGCTTTTTGAGCTTTACGGCTTTCATAGAAGCTCCATGCTACCAATGCGAATGTGGCAAGAGCAATAATGCCCATGATTGTGTCATTTTTAAAGATTTTGTCCATTTCTTGAAATTTTGATTTGTTAATGAATTTTCCGGCAAAACTACAGCAGCCGAAAACCGAAGGTTCCCGATCAGGACCGATTCTTCCCGATTATTCTCGATTTTTCCCGATTAGGACCGATTCTTCCCGATTAGGAATAAAAAAAGTCCCGGAACTGGGAATTCCGGGAACTTTCCAACTAAAAAGTATTAATAAAAAACTAAGTATGAAAATTATGTATGAAAAAATTACTCCAATTTGCTCAATATGATCTTAACCTGGTGAGGCGAATATAAGTTGCCGATCTTCGGACCAATCTCCATCTCGAATGGTTTCAACCATTCCCTGGCCGTCTTGCACGAAACGCCCCAGCGGTCCGCCAGCTGCTTTACTGTCATGGCCGGATATTCTACCTCTTTCATTCAATATCATTGGTTTTTTATTATTTCAAAATAATGCTTGTTCTTTAGCGCTTCTTGATTTACTCTGTTAACCGTTTTCTCCAATTCTTCAAAGTTCATCACGTCGTCCTTGCGCTTCTTCGGGTTGTCGGTGGTGGCGAAGACCACGAAGTGAGTGGCAAAGGTGTAGAACACTGGAGGTATGGTGGTGAAGCCATGTCCACAGCATGCGAAATCAACGTCTTTCTGACGGAGTGCCAACAGGAACTGCTCCATATACACCCTATCAGACGGACGGATATAAGCCTTGCAGTCGTCGAAGATGAGGAAACCGTTCACGAAGTTCTTCTTGATGTTCTCCAGAATCTCCTTCTCGCCATGGCATATCATGCGCCTCGCGCCTCTGTAATGCCGTATGCGCTCCGGGAACTTCCAGTGCACAAACGGGATGTCCTCCCACTCGTTCTCATGCGGCGTTATTATCAGAGCTCTGCGGCCTTTCGCAAGTGCTGCGTTAAGTATCTTCCTAAGCACCGTAGTCTTGCCTGTGCCGGGCTTGCCCACGAACACCATCTTGAAGACCTCTCTGGTCTCGTCAGACGTTGCCTTTGTCGGCGTTTTGCTGTTTAAGTCTTGCGAGTTCATTGCTCAATGCCTTTATCTGTTCGTCCTGGCTGTTCTGGCGGTTCTCTATCTCCGCCACCTTGCGGTCCGTGAACGCCTGTTTCGCCAGCGGGGCGTAAACGATGGCGTAAAGCACCATCAGCTGCATATATGGAGAGACCTTCCACTGCTTCTCCTCGGCTATCTCTCCCCATGCTTGCGCTATGTCTTCCAGGTCTGAAGGGTTCGCCTTGTAGTCCTTGTCGTTATGCGCTATGAATTTTGACGCTATGAAGTTGAAGCTGGTGTCTATCACCTGTGCGATGCGCTTGCCTGTTCGCTGCGCCTCGTCGGGCGTCACCACCTGGATGTCTTCCTCATCTTCCGGGTTCCACATGCCATTATATCCAGGAGCTTTTGTCTCGCCGTCAGGATCTATGAGGTCCGAAGCGATATCAGCACTTTCTTCCTGCTTCGGCTCATAGTAATCCTGGCGCTGTGTCCTGGTGTTGAACTTGCCTGTTATCTCATCGAGCGTGATGACAGGTGCATCGCCTTTCAAATCATTTATATCCATTTTTCAAGCCCTCCACAATATTGTTAGTCAATTCGCTTACAGAAAACCTTTCTTTCATTTCCACAACTGAAAGACTGTCGTTGATAGTAACGATGTTGATCATGCAAGTGTCGCCAGCGTCGAGGATGAGAGCTGCTGCTGTCTCGCCTTCATTCACATCTACAGATTTAAGCTTGGCAGCGATAAAAGCGTTGATGACCTGTGCAGACTCGTCAATCTTGCTTTGCGGCAATGCCTTCAGCACTTTGCCTATCGACGGACCGGATAACATTTCCTTTAAACCTTCCAACATGTCAAGCCTCCTTTCTTTGGTATTCTTCCGGATGTGCTTTCTTGTATTCATCCAGCTTAGTCTTTATCTCTGAGCTGGGCACTATGTAAGGAAGATTGTTGGCGCGTGGGTTCTGAAGATCCTTGACAAAAAGATCCGTGAGGATATAGCCCGGTGTCTTCTTGGTCTTCTCCGCCATGCCTTTAAGGAAATGGAATGCTACAGGATGAACCTCGACCTCAAAGACGTTTTCCGGACGGTTCGCCTTCTGGGTTTCCGCCTGCTGCGCCTCTTCCTGGTGTTTGGCCAGTTCCGCCTTCAGACTGGCGATAGTTTCTTGAAGCTCGTTAATCTCGTCTTGAAGATCCTGGTTTTTCTTGATGAGGTCTTCGTTTTGTGATGCTATTTCCTTATCCAAAATCTTAGTTTTAGGTGGTTCCTCATATACATCAATGAGGCGTTCCAATGCCTGACCTTGTGTGTTGACGTTATCCATCTCGTCAATAAGCGAAACGAATTTCTTCCAAACATTCTCCTTGCACTTCAGCGAATGGCTGTTAATATTCTTTTCTTCTGACATATTTTAAAAATTATTTGGTAATTTACATTGATTATCAATCTCGTTTTCCTTTGGTTTGCCTTTGGTTTACTATTTGCACACCGTTGGAATACTTTTACAAAAGTATAGCAAAAAATTGGGATAAATCCAAGTTTTGGGCTTGCTTGAAAGATTGATATAATAGATTTTAATTTTTGAGTTAGGAGTGTGGAAAATTCTTCTTCACTCTTTTTTTCAAACTAATTTGACAAAGTGTTTTTCGCTTGTAACTTGTTATGTATCATATATTTTTGCTTTGTCAAATGCTTTTGACACTGATTTGACAAGATTTGACAGCAAAACGGCATTTTTACACCTAACTTATTGATTTACACCTTTGTCAGATGTTTTTATTTATTTTGTCAAATTAATTGACAAGATTTTTCAATTTGACAAGCAATTTGACAAAGTTTAATTTTCTGCTTTTCAGTTACTTATATCATTATTTTGTCATTTTGTCAAATTGTCATTAAAAAAAATAAAGTTATAGATAGATTAAATTAATAAGAAGAAGGCACAAAAAAAAGACCGCCGAAGCGGTCTTGCTCATTTTACTATTAAGTAATCCGTATCTGGTGCCTTTACCAATGCATCCCAGCAGTTATCCGGTGAATACGGAACAACACCACCTCTTACTGAGTTTATAAATTTACCTGTAATAGACTTTACTTTAAGCGTTCCGTCTTTCTTTATCACCCCATGCACGCCGTCACTGAGTTTATACACGACCCCGTAACTTTTCACTCCGTCAATATCGTAGCGTTCAAGTCCTGGTTCCAACTCTGTGGCATCACAGCCTTCTTCTGATTTGGTGTAAATTATTTCCGGACACTCATTCTTAATCTTAGCCTTTCCCCAAACCGCTTGACAAGCAGCAATCAATAATGTTATAAAACCAGACGTAAGCCAGTAAACTGGATTTGTTTTTTTAGCTATAAAAGCTAATAGCAGTAACAAGGTGATAACTGCCATTGCATCAGATACTGCATAAAGATTAGTTTTAATGTGTTTTTTCATAAATATGATTTTTAAATTGTTAATAATTCTACAAAGATACATATTATTACATATTATCAAACACATCAGCGTCTTTGTTGCCGATGTAGAAGCCGTAAGCGTTTATTGTCTTGTCACTGCCTGGAAACGTCGGTTTCTGCCAGCGTATTTCGTTGCGCTTCTTCTCGGTCTCCGACTTATAACGCATAATCTCTTCAGGATTGTATGTGTAGCCTTTAATTTCACACCACAGCTGTAGTTTTTTGGTAAACGTCTTCTTCTTGACAAACGACTGCGACCTTTGCGATAGCGAGTTCTTGAAGCTGATGAACGCCTCTTCCTTATCGACATTTATATTGAACTTGTCCTGGAAATATACGTCCGCCCAGTCGATGAAGTCAAGACCGATGGTGTATCTCTTCTGGCGTTCCTCTATGTTGGTCATGTCTGTCTCGATCAGACCATGCTTTAGATAAAGCTGCACGTTCTGAAGCATGAAATTATAGAATGTATTATAGTCCTCTTCGCTGTAGTCTGTAAAGAAATCTCTGCCGAACTCAACCTTAGGCGACATTTCCTTTATTCCTTTCTCATTGGCACTATGGTAGTAGTCTGAGAACTCACAGAAAAATATTCTTCTTCTCAAAGAACCGGTGAAACGGCTGATGGCGTGGTTCGAAGTGAAAGAGAACTTAGGAGACTGCGCAAAAGGAAGTATGAACGCCGACTTATGTTTAGGATTGACCTGCAAGTCGCCAGTGATATCCGGAAGGAATACATTCAAGTCCAGTTTGGAGTTCAAATCGTCGATGTGGAATATCTCAGTATCGAAGTCGATGCTCTGATAGATGAAATTGAAGTCCATTTGTCGCTGTCCTGAAACCGATATCCTGTTTCTCATATAATTCACCAGCGACGTGAATAATGACTTGCCGGAACCGCCGTTGTGCTCGCCTTCATCCTCTTCTGAAATGGATGTCTCTATACAATAGAGAGCCTTGGCGTTTGACGGTGATTTATATCTCGACAACAAATAGCCTAAAGCGGTGCATTTGTTGATGAAGTTCAAATTTACGATGTTTCGTTCTGTTGGCGTAAGGTCCGTGTCGGCAGTCTGCTGCTTCCAGTACCTGTTGCCTGTATTGTATATGTATCTTATCATGTCGAAGTCAGAGAAAACCTCGAGTTTGTAACGCTCACTGTTTGTCGTATTGTCAATTTCGTGCCTTATCTCGGAATATTCGGGGGTGTCGGGGGAATACTGCGACAGAACCGTCTGCGCATATTCGTATTTCTCTGAATTACCGACCGTATAAAAAGGTGTATTTGACAATATCAGGTCATGCTGTATTATCTTGTCCTTAAGGACATAATACGGAGATTCCGATGGATTTACCTTCTCAATTTTGTCGCCTGTCACACGCACTATGACATTGCGGAAAAAGAAATATTCCTCGGTCTTGGTGAATGAATCAAGATTAAAGCTGCGTTGCTCCAGGTTCTTGAACGTATCGATAGAAAGCGCCTTCTTGCCAAGTATCATGTTTTCAAGTCTGATACTGTAATATTCAGAGTTGTCGTTAATGAATTTAACCAGGTGCGCCCTCACTCTGGAGACGATAAATTCTTCAGGAATGACCTCAATAACCTTGTCCTTGACGAACACATAACGCCATCCGTCCTTACCGACAGTCATTTTATAAAAACCTGTTGCCGAAAGGAACTTGAACATACAGGCATGGGAAATGTCATATGATATTCCGCCGTTCGCGCTTATTGTCTCGGTCCAGAACTTAAGCGGCTTGGCGAGCTTCATAAGACGGTTGGCGAACTCATAATGCGGATTTATCTGTCCGCGCTTATAGAACACCATGAAATCCTTGATGTCCTTGCATGGCTTGTTGTTACCCTCGCTGTCGCGTTTATTCGTAGAATAATCGGCGAAGTCTTCAGGAAATTCTATAACCCTGACATCAAGATCCTGCAACGCTATCTTCTGAGCACAGCGCAATCCCGTCTCGTCATTGTCGAAGCAAACAAAAAGATTTTCGCACAGTCTCTTCAGCTTCTCCAGATGATTGTTCGACAACGGTTCCGACTCCGAATTAAGCCAGCACACTTCGCAATTGCCTACGCTGTAGGCGTTCAGAGCGTCAGAAGGACCGGAACAAATGATAAGGTTCTCGAATTTAATAGGGCGTGACAACACTTCTTCATTCTGTAATTCTTCCGGTTTGGAAAATTCCTTGTCATATTCAGCCTTAGAAATAGGATATTTGTTTTTCAAAGCGTCTTTCCAATACTCTAAAAACGTCTTGGTTCCGAAGATGAAATCCTTTGGCTTCTCTCCGTAATACATGAAACGAAGCTCGCCGTAAGGCTGGTATATCTTGCCCCATGCGCCGTAATCGTAGAAAAGTATCGGATACTGGTCGTGAGACTCTATGCGCCATGAGTGGTCGCCCTTGGCCTTGGTGATGTAGCCGTCGAGCGGAACCAGTCCGAACTCGTCGCAAGTCTTCTGTGTGATTTTATAGCCAAGGCACTCCAGTTCTGCCTTAGTGAACTCGCCCGACTTACGTTTTATGAGACGCATTTCGGTGCTGGGAGCTTCTTTTTTCATGCTCGGCTTGAAGGCTACCGTCGTGATGGACGACGATTGGAGCAGATGAGGCGCAAAATTCTGCGCTATCCAGTTGATAGCTTCGCCATATTCCAGGTTCATTTTCTCGCGTACAAGTTCGATGGCGTTATAAGCCTTCTGGTCGCCGCCTCCATGATCCTTGACAAACCATATACCTTTCTCTCCCTTGAAACATCCGGCTGAAGCGCGCTTGTCATCAGAACGGAGCTTCAGCGGCTTCTTAGGGTTGGAAGGGTCTATTTCCTTATAAAAATGGCATAGCACATTCAGACCACCGTTAGTGGCTGCATATATATCTTCTGCAAGAATCATAACTAATCTATTTTAAAAATTTTCTTGTTAAAGAAAGACTCGATAAGGACTCTTTCCTGGTAATTGATGCGGGTCTTGCCCATGACTTTGTTGTAATACTTCGCCTGCGTCCATTTCATGAACTTGCAAAGCTCGTCCCTTATTCTTATGTAATCGCCTTTTGGCAGCTGCTGAAAATGACGGTATAACTGTTCGCTATAGAGGTTCATGTTATTCCTCCCAAATGATTTTAAAGTCTTCTAATTGTTTGTTTCCTTCTTTGATATAGTCAGCCATGCCGAGAAGGATATTCATTGCCATGACTGTTGCCTTATGGCGGAACCACCAGTCGTTATGCGGCAGCTCCATTTCGCCTGTCTCGATGCGATGAACCACACCGCTGTCACATACGAATGTGAAATCTATCTTGAATTTGAACTTATTCATATTTTTTTTATTTAAGTCCGATTAAAATACCTGTGAGAAATGACATTACAGCAGCTATTATCTTCGCGACTTTTAATTTGAATGAGATATT
>JAZKYG010000067.1:0-4125 GCA_045612025.1 Bacteroidales bacterium | reverse complement strand
CTTGCTCCTCGACTCTGTCATATTCGCCATGATGCCATTGCCCAAATCACGTTTGTAGTCGTAGTTCATCTTTGTATGAATATAACCCGCCTTGGCACCGAGTTTCCAGTTTTCCTTCAGATGATCCCACGACATCACCGTACGGAACGTATTTTCTCTTTGTCTGTTTTCGAAGTCGGTATCATCGCCATAGTCAACGGTGAGCATCGCCAGCTCTCGATTGGAATTTATATACCAAGCATTCAAACCGAATTTGTCACCTTTCTTGGTGTCATAATATGCCTCTTGCAAGAAATGAAAATCTTTGAACGCTCCGCTGCGGTTTCTTTCTATCGGATAGTATTGGTCAATGATTTTCATATTTTCATCATAAACATTCTCTTTCTTGTCATGATTACGATATTTATAATCATTAGGTGATGAGGAATAAACAACACGCGTTGAAGTCTGCCAATGTTCGTTACCGTATGTCAGTCGCAGAAACTCATCAAACGTCTTGAAAGAACCAATGCCTTGTATGTATTGTAATCCGAATCCATCTGTCTTGGCTGGCTTTGTAGAAAGTTTCACTGAACCGCCAAGACCACCGCCAGTCTCATTGACAGATGACGTTCCATGCAGAAGCACAGCATCGTCAATGAAATAAGAAGGAATCATTGAGAAGTCGGTCATGCCGAGCATAGGATTGTTTATCTTCATGCCGTTCCATGATACCTGCGTATGTGATGCTGAAGTACCACGAAACGCAACCGTCGACAACGTTGCACGACCATAATTCTTAACAAAAATAGAAGTGTTGAATGTCAAAATATCTGCAACAGAAAGTGCGATATTTTCACTCAAGACGATGGAATCCAGTCTGGTCTGCTGTGTTCCTATTTCCTTTATCGGACGAGTGGCATAGACCGACACCTCCGGAAGATTGAGATACCATCTTATGTCGTCTTCTTCCTGTGCCATTGCGTAAGTCGGCAGCAAAAGAACCAGCAATAATATATAATGTAACTTCTTCATTTCTATCATATTTATTTCCAACAAAAAGCACCTGGGATAATGCCGACATAAAACTCATCTATCAGTTTTCCTTCTTTGGAATAACGATATATCATTCCCTGCTGAACATAGTCGATAGCATCAGCGATATATACATCGCCAGTGCGAGGACATACCGTCAATCCGTAATAGATGGTTTCGTTATAAGGCAGAAATGGTCTTACTGGAACACGATCCGCCGTAACATCCATCTCCCAGATATCGTCGTTAATCCAATAGATTTTATCTTTAGTACCATTAAGCTGCACTTCCGAAGGAGCATCGCCGAACTTGAACTTAAACTGTTTTTCAATAGTAAATGTCTCAGCGTCGATACGATATAATGACGGTGCCTCATGACCATAAGGCGAGCCTTCATAACCGCCGTCGGTAACAGTCCACAACTTATTGTTGCAGTCCATCACTAGAGATGTAGGCTGTATTCCCACGACAAGCTCATCGACGACTTCATCCGTCTCAGTGTCAATTTTCAAGATACGATTCTGATACGACCAGCAGTTGACATATACATATTTCCCATACTGAACCATCTGTTCAGTCGAACCGCTTTCCATCGTCATATTCGGAATGTCGATATAACCCGTAATCTCGTAACGTTTAGGATTTACGATAAATATTCTGTTATCCCAAATCTGCGTTACATACGCCTTTTCGTCAGAGATGAAATGTATGTAACGAGGTGAAGTGAAGTTAGTGATACGACCCACTTCCTTGAAAGTATTTATGTCGATGGCGAAAACCACATGAGAATTATTGACCACCACCCAGCCTATGCTGTCACGTATTATCATCGACTGAGCCACATCGCCAAGCTTCATCGCATTGGCGCGATAGAAAACCTCATTCTCCACAACTTTTGTCATAGGATCATAATAAGATAATGTTGCATTACCATATTGGAAATTACCTTCATTACAAATAAACAGACCATCGCCCGATGCCGAAGTGTCGAAGTTTTCTTCAAGGCCGTAGTCCCATTCCATGCAGGAAACTAATGACAACAGACAACAGACAACAGACAACAGTCTTTGGGTAAAAGACGTTGATTGTTGGCAATTAGCTATTGACCGTTGGCTGTTGGCATTAGTGGACGAAATCTGTTGACCGTTGACTGTTGACTGTTGACTAATTTTCATAACTCATCGTTTTAAAGAATAATCATAGAAACCGCATACTTCTGTTGACACTTCGCCGAGCCAGCCGCTCTTGGCATTGAGTGCGCATTGAACCTTCACGAAGTCGATATGACTCAAATTAACAGGATTGCCTTCAAAGTCGATAGCATTAGATATCTTGAAAAGATTAGCCTTGTCTGATGAGTTAAAATCCGTAGGACTGAAGTTATCTACATAACCCCAATCGTAATGAGGATTTATCCAATAAGAGCCATTACCCGACTGGTCGTAATTACGAGCTTCGAGACGTGTTCCCGTCAAGGTATAAGAATCCGCTCCTATCCAAAGAGGATAATAATAATCCTGGTCATGGAATTGCTCCAAATAGTCCACTTCTCCGCTATTACCATAATTATCCGTCCATTGTACTGGCATTCCTGTTCCTGTAGGACGATAATATGTCACTGCATAATCCCTATAAGTCGTAAACTTTCCGTGTTCAGAACCAGCCAGTTCATACCAAGTGTCGTCAGGAAATCCATTGCCGTTTTCATCCTGCATAACCCATACCACGCCAGGTTCAGAAGAACCGTCGAAGGCATTGCCGACAACGCCAAAATCGTAAGAACGAGAATTGCTGATGCTATGGTCAAATCCGACGACCACATATCCGCCGAAGCCGCCCAAAGAAACCCAGTTAGAGTTTTCCATACGACCTTCCGCATAAGCCACTGCTGCTTCAGGACTTATATGAGAAGCGTCAAAGCCACCGGTTTTCAACTCGTTGATAAACTGTCCCGGTGCCGGAGTATATTCAAAGACCTTGTTCCAATCAGCCTGCGAAGCACCATTCTTTGGACGATAGAATTCCATTTCATCATAAACCGTCACCACGAAAGAACGAGTGATGCTTATGTTATCATCGCCGCTCGACTTTGTCGCAACAGCAGTGATATGATACACGCCAGATTCGTCAGCGACAAAGACAAACTGCGAGTCCTTGCCCGTCATCCCGCTGATTTCCTCGACTTTCCAATCATATTTCACATCATACATATCATTAAACTGCAAAGGCTTGATGAGAAGTTTTCTTCCCACGACAGTGTGATATGCATATTTCTCAAAGTCCCATGCAAAAGGAATATCATCCGCATCAAGCACTTCAACCTCGACCATATCGCTATGAGAGCCGTCATCGTTTTTTGCAGTCGCCTCGATCTGATAAGTGCCGACTTTCTTAGCCACGAAAGTATAATCATACTCATTGCCTACCAGCACCTTATTTACAGTCCAAGCGAACTTCGTCGGAAGCGAAGTCTCACGCACCGTAGCTTTAAGACGCACTTCCGCGCCGACGGTGACGGTCATCTTTTTATTACCGGCGATGCTTACCGTCGGTATTTCCAAGTCGACTACATCAACGCGAATCTCTTCTTCGTCAGAGCCGTATTCCGTAGTGACGACAAGCGTGATAAAATATTCGCCAGACTCTTCTTGCATAAACGACAATGATGGTGAGATGGAAACCACCTCACCGTCCATTGTCCAAGAAAATGTCGCATCCTCAGCGTGCTCGTATTCAGGCGCAATGACGATTTCCCGTCCATGCTTCACGGTATAGACACCCGTTTCACTGTCAAGGATAATCTTAGGAGCATAAAACTCCTCGTCGATGTTACAAGCTGTGAGAATAGCAAAGGATATGAGTAACAATAATTTTTTCAAAATCTTTTTCATCATAGATTATTTGAAGACTCTTTCACCTGGGAATTGTACTGCGACATCGTCATAAGCGAAATAAGCAGGTTGTGAATAGCCGTAGCCATTGTCGTTTGTACCAGCCACATTAAACTCAACTCTCAAGACCTTACCGAGTGATGTCAAATCCCATTTTGTCCATTCCATCACGACATTATCTGGTCCATTAACAAGGTAGAATGTTGCCTCCGAGACCAAT
>JAZKYG010000066.1:0-21858 GCA_045612025.1 Bacteroidales bacterium | reverse complement strand
CGTTGCTACAATAGGTGCTGCTGGTTTTGAATCACTCGCAGAAGCTGTTGAATTTGCTACGGGAGGTGCGTCAATCACACTCATCCGCGACATCACAGCTTCTGTTATCATCACAATCGACAAGGCAATCACTCTCGACGGTAACAACAAGACCTTGACATCAACCGCAGGTCGTGCAATCAACGTGAGCGGTGCTGATGGTGTAACTATCAAGAACCTCACCATCAACGCAAGCGGTGAGCGTGCAATCAACGTTATCCAGAATGCTACAAACGTAACAATCGAGAACGTTACAGCTACTGCAGCCAACTACGCAGTTAACCTTGCAGGTTCTGCACCTAATGCAGTTGTTGCAATCAATGGTTCAGACCTCACCGGTTTGGCAGTTGTTAACGTTGCTTCTGCCGGTGCAAACGTAACCATCAATGGTGGTAAGCTCACTTGCAATGACCAGACCGATGCTGAGAACTATGGCGCAATCACTATTGGCAGTGATGCTAATGGGGCTATTGTTAACGTAGAAAATAATACTGTGTTTGAAGTTGCTGGCGACTCTGTGGAGGCTTATGTATTCCCTGCTGATGCAACTGTAAACGGTGTTGACGATGTTCATTACATCGTTGCTACAATAGGTGCTGCTGGTTTTGAATCACTCGCAGAAGCTGTTGAATATGCTAAGGCTGGTGAGACAATCACACTCATCCGTGATGTGAAAATCAACGAACTCGTTAAGATTGAGAAGGCTGTTACTCTCAACCTCAATGGCAAGAAGGTAACTTCTACTGTCCAGAAAGCATTCGAGGTATATGCTGACGCTACTATCACGAACGGTGCTATCGAGGCAGCACAGCGCTGCGTAGATACACGCAAGGCAGTTAAGCTTACATTGACCGATGTAACTCTCATTGCTGATGAGTACACAACTCACGGTAACCCACAACCATTAACAATCGGTGGTTCAGAAAACGGCACAGAAGTTAACATGACAAATGTGAACATCAGCGCTGCTGCTGGTTACGGTATCATCACATTCGTTAAGACAGAATTAACAGCTACAAATTCAACAATCGGTGGCTACAACGCATTGTATGTAAAACCAGGTTCAGACAATTCTACATTCAAATTCGTTAAATCAACACTTTCTGGTAGCACAGCTAGCAACGATGTTGAAGGCAATAGCTTCACAACAATAGCTGTACGCGCAAATAAAGTAACTGTTAATGCAGACGCAGAAAGTACAGTTAGCGCAGCTGGTGATTATTGCTATGCTCTTTCATTTGGCAGTGAATATGCAGGTGAAGAATCATGTTCAGGTAACACAGTCACAATTACTGGAACTATCACTGGCAAAATCCTCCCTGAATTAGTAGGTCAAAATAATGTTGTTACAGTTAAAGCTGAATACGCAGACGACTTGAAAGCAGCTGGTTTCGCAACAAGCACACCAGAAGAAGGTCTCGTAACAGTTTTAGGTCAGGCTGTCGCTCAAATCGGTGAAACAACATATTCATCTCTCCAAGCAGCTATCGATGCAGCAACAGAAGATGCAACAATCATACTTATTAATAATGTTGTTCTCAACACTTCTGTTGAAGTTGAAGACATTACTTACGGTGGAACTCAGTCTGTTGCAGTTAACGTTCCTGCAGGAAAGAATATCACTATTGACCTTAACGGATTCAATATTGAGACATCTGCTGCAATGTCTGGTGCTTACACTAGTGGTCGTGTTCACGTAATCAGCAACTTCGGTGAACTTACTATCGTTGATAGTGCTGAAACAAAGGGTGCAATCACCTCTAACGTTTCTACTGATAATACTAACCAGGGTGGTTATACCATCTTCAACCAAGGTACTCTTGTACTTGATGGTGTTACTGTAATCGGTAATAATGGCAGAAGCTATGCAGTAACAACTCGCGGTACTGCTGCTACAACTACTGTAGAGAACTCTACCGTTTACGGTCGTGGAGCATTGGCAGTTGAAGGCGGTGCAGAACTTGTAGTTGAAAGCGGTCTCTATTACTCCAACGAATCTGTACGCAGCACATCTCACGCACTTTACATTGCTGAAGGTGATGTGACAATCAACGGCGGTACATTCAGATCTAAGACAGTTTACAACGGTTTCGTTATAGATATGGGTGCAGGTAAGCTCGTTATCAACGATGGTGAATTCGTTGGTTACCATAACGGCGAAACTCTCAACAACTGCGTATACCTTTCAGGAGGTTCTACAGGCACTGTTGAAATCAAAGGCGGTACATTCAGCCACGGTCTTGAAAAGGCAGTTAATTCTACAGGTAAATTCGCTGTTTCTGGCGGTATATTCGGTCAGCCAGTTGCAGAAGTAAATTGCGCTGAAGGTTACATCCCTGTCGATAACGAAGATGGTACATACACCGTTAAACAAGTAGCAGGTACATTGACACGTGAGTATCCAGAAGATGGCTGGATTTGGTTCTCATCATACGTTATTTTTGATGAAGAAACTGGTCTAAGCAAATTACAGGATGCTTTTGGTGCAAATGCTATCCAGATTAAAGATATTGAAGCTGGTGAATATATTGATTATAACGATGGCGAGTGGTATGGTAATCTTGAAACAGTATCATCTGAAAGAATGTATAAAATCAAGACTTCTGTTGCTGGTGTATTAAATATCACAGGTAGTTTCTATGATATTAATGATTATGAAGTAGAATTACATACTGGATGGAATTACATATCATATCCACATACAAAGAAGATGTCTTTTGCAGATGCATTTACACTTGCTCCTGGTGATCAGATTAAATCACAAAAAGGAAGTGTTGCAAATATAGATGGAACATTGTATGTTAGTGTTGTTAGTGGTAATTTTGATCTTGTTCCAGGTGAAGGTTATATGTATTATAATGGTAGTGGAAAAGTTAAAGATTTTAAATATAATACAGTATCTTCAAATATGCGTTCATCTTCAAAAGTCATAGTAAGTGAAACTCCAGAATACTGGACAGTAGAAGCATCACAATATTCAAGCAATATGACAATGATTGCAACATTGGATGTTGAAGGTGGTGACTATGAAGTTGCAGCATTCGTTGATGGTGAAGTACGCGGTAGCGCACGTCCAGTCTATGTTGAATCACTTGATCAATACGTAGTTCTTATGACAATCAGTGGTGATGAAACAGCTAACCTCACATTCAAATACTATGATATTAATGCAGATGAAGAATATGAACTCAGCAATGTAGCTGCATATTCAAATGACGCAATTTTAGGTTCAGTAGAAAAACCATACGAATTGACACGTGGTACAGTCGGTATTGATGAAGCAACAATCAGCAATATCAATATCTATCCTAACCCAACAACAACAGACAGAGAAATCAGTCTCCAAGCAATTTGCGACAAGGTTGAAGTATTCAATACATTAGGCGTTAAAGTTGCAGAATATCAAAATGTTGATTCTATCGATGCTCTTGAAACAGCAGGTACATACGTAATTAGAGTAACAGTTGACGGCAGTGTTAAACATTGCAGATTAATTGTAAAATAATATCTAAGCAGCGGGCTAGGAGCTATGGGCATTTCGCTCATGGCTCATGGCTCTAAGCTAAAAAAATTAAAATTAGACTTATAAAAATGAAGAAAAGATTATTTTTTATAACATGCCTAATGATGTTATGTTCTTTGACGTTTGGACAAGACAGTCATTGGACAGTGAATGCTAATTATGAATACAATATGAACGCATTTATAACCTTTAAAGTATATGGTGAAAAACAAATGCGAACAGATATGGAATTGGCAGCATTTCACGATGGTAAAGTGTGTGGTGTTGATACAGAAGGTCAAATCATCAATATAAATGGAGAAGATCATATTGTTTATTATATTACAATTCAAGGAAATAAAGCATCAAATGTATTCAATTTTAGATTATATGATCCAGTTGCTGATAAAGAATTAGTTACAGACGAAACATTTAAATTTAGGAAAGATGTCACTCTTGGAATGACTGGTACTGAAATTACTCCTTTAGAATTTGATTTCTATTACGTTTATTGGAATTATAACACTAATTATGAGTATACTGAAAATATGACTGTAACATCCAAGGTACAAATTGATGGAGTTGAGCAAAGTCGTTTGAATCTTGAAGTTGCCGCATTCCATAAGAATGAAAATGGTACAGAAGAATTACTTGCTGTTTCTAGAACTAAATTAGTTAATGGTGCGTATATAGTTACTCTGCTTATCCGTGGTGATTCTTGGGCGTGGGCTGAGTATGAGGATGAAAGCAAAATTACATTCAAACTCTATGATCATAGTAATGATGAAATATTAGAAACAGAATATTATGAAATCTTTGAAGATGGCAAAATTGTTAGTGGTCCAATTGTAATCAACTTCACCAATCCATACGTTGCTAAAATAGGTGACGTTAAATACTCAACTCTTGAAGGAGGTGTTGAGGCTTATAAACAAGATGAAACTATCGTAATGCTTAAGAATGCTCAAAGTGAAACTGCTGTTACTATCAATACAGATGTTACAATAGACTTCGCTGGCTTCACATACGATGGCGCATTGGTTCTCAACAAAACTCTTAATGTAGTTAGAAAAGATGAAACAAAAGCTGGTACAGCAACTTCTATAGTATTAAACGATGGCGCTCAAATTAATCACAGCTACGCTCTTGCAACAACAATAGTTAGAAATGTTGCAGGTACAGCTTCAGGCTGGGGTACATTAAGCGCTCCTACTGCAGAAGGTAAGGTCGCTTTCAACACAACAGGTCAACATGACTTCTATCAATATGTAGAAGAAGGTATAGAAACAGCAGAAGGATTATTATATGAATGGGATTATATTGAAGTAACAGGCAATGCTTACCAAATGACTCCAGGTCGTGGTTATCTTTATGCAAATGCAGCAGATGTAACAATGAGCTTTGCTGGTACTCTCAATATGAATAAAGTAAACTTCCCACTCAGCTATACAGCAGGAAAAGAAGACCTTCAAGGCTTCAATATGATTGGTAATCCATACACACATAACATCAGCTTGGCTCATTTGTCAGGTAGTATAGCAAACGCTTTCTATTCTGTAGCGACAAACGGCGCTTGGCTTGCAAATGCAGATGCTCCAGAAAACATCGCTCCATTCCAAGCATTTCTCGTTCAGACATCTGAAACAGGTGCTGTCGATGGTCTTATAATCAATAAGACAGCAACAGAAACAAGAAGCGCTTCAGAAGGCAGATTGAAAATCAATGTTGCAAACAACAGCTACAATGATGTCGCTTACGTATTGTTTGAAGAAGGCATCGGCTTGAGAAAGATCGGTCACTTCAACGAAGAAATCCCTATGGTTTCAGTATCTGTAGAAGGCAAAGAATATGCGGCAGCAACAATGAGCAAAGACGTTACAGAAATCCCTGTATCATTCAAAGCTATGACAATGGGCCAATATACAATCTCTGTTGAAGCACAAGACTGCGAATTCGATGCTTTGTATCTTACAGACAAGCTCACTGGCGAGAAAGTAAACCTCAACATAGAAAGCTATACTTTCATGGCAACAAGCAACGACAACCCTAACAGATTCGTTCTTACAACCAGAGGTACAACAGACATTGAACAAAATGAAGAGTACTTTGTATATGTAAGCAATGAAGAAATTAGATTCAATAATATTAATGGTCAAGTTAACGTTAGAATCTATGATATGTTAGGACGTCCTGTTGCAGAATACGATGTATATGAGTCAGCAACAATTTCAACATCATCATTTGAAGCAGGTATGTACATCCTCCAGATGACAGATGAAAACGGAGTCAGAACACAAAAAGTATTAGTTGATTAATTGCCAAAAAAATAAATAAATGAAAAAAGTAATAATAACATTATCATTTATAGCTGCGTTGGGATTGAATGTCAATGCACAAAGTCAGAGCACACAGTCTTCAGATGGTTTCTTCAATAATTCAACATTGACAGAATCATCATATCGTGAAGGAACAACTGGTCCTACTGGTAATCCTTTGTTCCCAGGTCGTAATCAGTTCGAAGACCAAGATGCTCCAGTTGGTTCAGGATTGTTATTACTAGCAGGTATGGGCGCAGCTTATGCCTTGAGAAGAAGACGCAAATAAAAAATTGCATCTATAATGAAGGACGCCAATCGGCGTCCTTTATTTGTATGGTAGAGACGCGTCAACAACACCATTGAATATGAAAAAGAGGTTGTTGATACGTCTCATTATCATTTGTCCATTGTCATTCATGAGACGTGTCAAACATAATATTGTTTAATTTATTAGGTATGTTCGACGCGTCTCTACGGGAGGATGACGTGTGTAGAGACGCGTCGACAACACCATTAAAATATAAAAATGGGTTGTTGACACGTCTCATTTCATTGTCCATTGTCATTATCCATTATCATTTGTCCGTTGTCATTTTTGAGACGTGTCAAACATAATATTGTTTATTTTTTTAGGTATGTTCGACGAATATTTTGAGACGTGTCAAACACTTCTTGTTTAATTTTTTCGGTGTGTTCGACGCGTCTCTACGGGAGGGAATGACGATATTCATCGTCATTCCAATTGAATACGTTGTTTTTTATATAATTGTCAACGTTTTCGAATTCTTTATAATCTCTAATGATTCTATCATGAAAACGAGATTGCCACATAAATGGAATATCGTTTTTCAAAGCGAATGTCGTAACAGAGGATTTGTATTTTGATACTATGTTAGATAATCGTCCGCAACGTTTTGAGATTTTACTCATGTCTTCATTGGTGTCAATATTATTCTTAGCCTTACGTTTGCGAGTATATCGTTTGACGGTATTATCAACATCAATGATTAAATGAACATGATTTGGCATTACTACATGCGATAATATCTGTACGTCCTTGTACATGACATTGATTTTATCAATATAAGAATTTGCAAAATTTCCCAACGTAGAGAACGCCATTTTGTGGTCATGTATTTCTCCGAAAAAATGTTCTCTTTTGTTTGTGCAAATAGTTATGAAATAATATCCGTGGTTGTAATCGTGCCAATCTGCCCTTGCAGAATCTATTCTGTATTTATTCCTAAAAAGATCTCCGCTCATAAAATGATTCTTGTTTCTTGGCGCAAAGATATGTAAAGTTGGGAATATCAGCAAGTTAATTATTTTTAACATAATTCCTCGTAGAGACGCGTCGACAACACCATTAAAATATAAAAATGGGTTGTTGACACGTCTCGTTGTTTTGTTGTTTTGTCGTCTGTGTCCTATTGTCATTCATGAGACGTGTCAAACATAATATTGTTTAATTTTTAGGTATGTTCGACGCGTCTCTACGGGAGGATGACGTGTGTAGAGACGCGTCAACAACACCATGAACATGAAAGAGGTGTTGTTGACACGTCTCGTTGTTTTGTTGTTTTGTCGTCTGTGTCCTGTTGTCATTTTTAAGACGTGTCAAACATAATATTGTTTAATTTTTTAGGTATGTTCGACGAATATTTTGAGACGTGTCAAACACTTCTTGTTTAATTTTTTCGGTGTGTTCGACGCGTCTCTACGGGTGGGATTTCGTGGTAGAGACGCGTCGACAACACCATTGAATATGAAAAAGAGGTTGTTGACACGTCTCGTTGTTTTGTTGATTTGTTGTCTGTGTCCTATTGTCATTCATGAGACGTGTCAAACATAATATTGTTTATTTTTTAGGTATGTTCGACGCGTCTCTACGGGTGGGATTTCGTGTGTAGAGACGCGTCGACAACACCATGAACATGAAAGAGGTGTTGTTGACACGTCTCATTATCATTGTCCATTATCATTTGTCCGTTGTCATTCATGAGACGTGTCAAACATAATATTGTTTAATTTTTTAGGTATGTTCGACGCGTCTCTACGGGAGGATGACGTGTGTAGAGACGCGTCGACAACACCATTGAATATGAAAAAGAGGTTGTTGATACGTCTCGTTGTTTAGACGTGTTGATTTTTACAAAAAATACCTTTGTAATTAAAAAAAACTTTCGTAATTTTGAGGTCCGAAAAATGCAGTTTAAAGTTTAATGGTTAAAGTTTAAGGTTCAAACTCCTTAAACATTAAGCCTTAAGTCTTAAACCATGACCAGACATCAAATAAAATATTAACACATAAAAAAAATAAATACCATGGAATTACCATTTGCAGAATCTTGGAAAATCAAGATGGTTGAACCTATCAAAAAAAGCACACGTGAAGAACGTGAACAATGGATGAAAGAAGCTCATTACAATTTGTTCAACTTGAAAGCTGACCAAGTTTACATCGACTGTTTGACAGACTCAGGTACAGGCGCTATGAGCGACCGTCAATGGGCTGCTATGATGATGGGCGATGAAAGCTACGCTGGTTCATCTTCATTCTTCCGTCTTAAAGAAGTTATCACACGCCTCACAGGCTTCGAATATGTTATCCCAACACACCAAGGCCGCGCTGCTGAAAACGTTCTCTTCAGCCACCTCGTAAAGAATGGCGACATCGTTCCAGGTAACTCACACTTCGACACAACAAAAGGTCACATCGAAAGCCGTAAAGCTTTCGCTATCGACTGCACAGTTGACGAAGCAAAAGACACACAATTAGAAGTTCCTTTCAAAGGTAACGTCGACATCAAGAAACTTGAAAAAGTTCTCGCTGAAAACGCAGAAAAAGTTCCTTTCGTAATCGTTACTGTTACAAATAACACAGCTGGTGGTCAACCTGTATCAATGCAAAACCTCCGCGAAGTTAAAGCTGTTGCTGAAAAATACGGCAAACGCGTTATCTTCGACTCAGCACGTTTCGTTGAAAATGCTTACTTCATCAGAACACGCGAAGCTGGTTACGCTGACAAATCTATCAAAGAAATCGTTAAGGAAATGTACCAATATGCAGACGGTATGACAATGTCAGCTAAGAAAGACGGTATCGTTAACATGGGTGGTTTCATCGCTACACATCACGAAGACTGGTTCGAAGGTGCAAAACGTTTCTGTATCCCATTCGAAGGTTACCTCACATACGGCGGTATGAACGGTCGTGATATGGACGCTCTCGCAGTAGGTCTCGACGAAAACACAGAACTCGACAACATCGAAACACGTGTTAAACAAGTTCAATACCTCGCAGCAAAATTAGACGAATACGGCATTCCTTACCAACGTCCAGTTGGTGGTCACGCTCTCTTCGTTGACGCTGACCGCGTTCTCACAAACGTTCCTAAAGAAGAATTCCCAGCACAGACACTCGCTATCGAGCTTTATCTTGAAGCTGGCGTTCGTGGTTGCGAAATCGGTTACATCCTCGCTGACCGTGACCCTGTCACACGCGAAAACCGTTTCGGTGGCTTAGACCTTCTCCGTCTCTGCATCGCTCGCCGCGTTTATACAAACAACCACATGGATGTTATCGCAGCAGCTTTGAAGAACGTTTACGATCGTCGCAACGAAATCAAACACGGTGTACGTATCACATGGGAAACAGGACTCATGCGTCACTTCACAGTTCAATTAGAAAGAATCGAAGATTGATATAATCTAGTTTAAAGTTTAAGGTTTAAAGTTTAAGGTTATCCTTGCTTTAAACCTTAACTTTTTTCTTTAAACCTTAATCATGATATTGAACATCCTCTTCATCATCGCATTGACATTTCCAGTAGCAGCTGCTTCAACAGTTTTCAGCATTAAAGATGAAAAACTGACGATTGGCAATTTGCAGTTAGGACGTAAATTGATGCTGGCGTTGATATTGGCATTAGGCCAGGGCGTGATGTATTCTCTCGGCGACCTGCTCGGCGGAACATTCATGCACCTTGTGTCGAAATATTCGCAGTGGATAGTATTGTCATTATGCTTCGCCATCTTCTACAGGATGTTGATCAATACCCTTAAGATAAAGAACGGAAGCAATCTTTTTTTCGTTGAGAGTAAAAAGCACTTGCTGCTTCTCTCTGTAGCATTGGGCATCAATGCTTTCATAGCAGGACTTATGTCAGAGTTCTATCAACCATTCCAAAATATTACACCTTATTTATTAATGGCAGCAGGTTTCGTATGGTCTGTCGTAGCTATGCTGATACCATTTACCAAAATGAAACTTACGTTCAACAGTCTGTTGAATCTCATCTTCGCCTTTGCAATATTGGTTAAAGGATTTTTGTTTTTGGTCTAAAATTTTAGAACTCTAAAACTCTAGAATTCTAAAGCTTTAAAAAAATCTTCGGTCTTTAGTCTTTAGTCTATTGACTTTTACTATCTTTGTAGGCTAATTGTATTTTGCAAAGTATGTTTCATCTTACAAAGATATTTCATTTTGAAGCAGCTCATGCCTTGAAAGGCTATGACGGCCGTTGCCGTAACATACACGGCCATTCGTATGAGATGCGAGTCACAATAAAAGGCATGCCTATTATGGATGAAGACAATCCTAAGAACGGGATGGTTATGGACTTCGGCGACCTGAAGAAGATTGTAAATGAAGAGATAATAGACCATTACGATCACGCCTTCATCATAAACCATAAGATGCCAGAAGACTTTATAGAAGAGGTGAAACGTCATTATGACAGATACATCATCGTTCCTTTCCAACCTACCACAGAGATGATGCTTCTGGATTTCTCGGAAAAGATCAAGAAAAGACTTCCGGAAGGAATACAATTGGTTAAGATATTTCTTAAAGAAACAGAAGGTTCTTATGCCGAATGGATAGAAGAATAATTAGTACTAATTAAAAATAATTATCATGAAAAAAACTTTACGTTTATTATTAACATTGGCATTGTTCGTATGCAACATCGCTTTACATGCAGATGGCGACGAGTTTTTCAATGCTCAGGTGACAATAGGTACAGGGTCAAATCTTGACGAGACGCCTTTTGTCAATAAATACAGCTATTCATGGAATGAGACAATTTATCAAGGAACAGAGATAGGCGGCGAGTGTACTATCAACGCTATTTCATACCATAGCGTAGTGGAAAACACTCCATATCCTATAGTGTTGGAAAAGTTGGATATCTATATGGCTGTCACAGAAAAGATGGCATTCAATTCAGCTATCGACTGGGTTCCTGCAAGTTCACTCATCAAGGTTTATAGCGGAACCAATGTTACTATCGGTGATACACCATGGGAAAAGATAGAGTTAGATGTTCCATTCTACTATAATGGAAGAGGCAACCTTGCTGTCGTAGTAGCGAAAAAGACTTATGGCTATAACTCAAAGTTGAAATGGTATTATACAGAAGATGAATACACTTCAACACTTTATTATGCTAACGACGCTAATGAAAGTATCGCTGATGTTCCTCCAACAACAAGCAACAATGGTACAAGAATGACATACAGAGCTAACATCATGTTAGACGTAGTTTACGGTGAAGTGTCAAGCCCAATCGTTATCTCTCCAAATCCTATCGATTTAGGCATGCGTCCTACAGGCGCTTGGATGCGTCCAGTCGAAGTCGTTATGACAACAGATTCTTTGTCAGCAAACATCTTGGAAATAGAGTCATCAAATAAATATTTCGTTCTTTCTAATTACGAAGCTCCAGTGGAAGTCACAAAAGAATCTCCATTCTCATTAAAAATTAAAAATTCAGGAAGCAATGTAGTCGGAGATATGAAAGGTCAGTTTACAGTGACTACAAACTATGGCGAAAATGTTGTTGACATGATAGCAACTACATATTCTCCAGTCAGCCCTGACGTATGGGAAAAAGCAGCTGAAGTGACAGAATATCCATATGCAGACACACCAGATTTCGACAAGATTTACAACAACTATTATTTGCCAGGCGACGCACAAGACGGTCCTGATGCTGTATATAAACTCACAGTAGAAGAACCTACAACATTGGCAGTAGGCGTTAACGGTGAAAATGCAAAGATAGCTTTGTATCCGCAAAACTTTTATGGCAAAGGCGGTCCTGACGTAGACAACTATTATGGAGCAGAACTGAATCCAGACCAACCATTTGAACCAGAATTTCCAGAAGTTGAAAAGCCAGAAGTTCAAGGCAACTCATTCTCATACGACTTCAACGATGGAAAGATTGACGGATGGAGAACAATAGACGCTGACGGCGACAACTTTAACTGGAATGTCGTTACCAGCGGCGCTGGAGCAAACGTTAAATGTCTCGCTTCTTATGCATACGATTACTCATCATCAGCAAGCCTCACTCCAGACAACTATGTCGTTACAGTAGGTTCTTATTCAATAGACCAGAACTCAGTCCTCGAATTCGACATCAAGGCTACAGAAGATTACTTCTTGCATGAGACATACGCTGTAGTAGTTTCTTTGGACGGCATTAACTTCGAAACAATCAACAAAGAGACATTCATGGATGCAAACTGGAATCATAAGTCAGTTTCTCTCGCACAATATGCAGGAAAAGATGTTGTTGTCGGTTTCCGTCACTTTGAAACAGGAACAAAGTCATTCGCTATCTTTGTTGATAATGTAACATTGACACCAGGTCGCGGTAACAGATACGCTAAATCAGAAAAATATACAGTCCCAGCAGGTACTTATTATCTCGCAGTATCAGCAACAGAACGCTTCTCTGTCAATATCAACGCTCTTACAGCAACTGGCTTTAACCCTGTTACTGAAGTCGTTGCTCAAGAAGTAGATGATAACAATGTTGATTTGGTATGGAGTTACGACTTCATCAACAATGCTATAGAACTCAGCAAAAATAAATTATCAAATACAAGAGAAGAACAAAAGAAGACTGTATTAGGATATAACATCTACAGAAGAAATACTTTAAACGATGCTGAAGCAGAACTCATCGCTGAAGACTTGACAGATACAACTTATACAGATGCTACATGGAACACAATGACAATGGGTCTCTATCAATGGGGCGTATCTGTAATCTATGATGCTGGCAACGGCGAAGAATATGAAACACCAGCCGCTTATTCAAATACTGTAGGTAAAGACATGTTCACATCATTTGGCGTAACTGTCGCTACAGAAAATGAACTTTCTCCAGCAGGCGCAAAAGTATCGTTCTATAATGTATATGAACCATCATTCAAATACGAAGTCGTATTAGATGAAACAGGAACATATAGATGGGATGAGTTCCGTAGAGGAACATACAGATATACCATGTCATTGGATGGTTATAAACCAGGTCCTCAGAACCAGTTGGTAGAGGTTTGGGATGAAACGACAGTGGAATATACATTTGAGGAAATATTCGTTCTCGGCGACCTCTTCGTTTCTTCAACAGGATGGGCAATGTGGAAAGAAGACAGCGCAGAAACCTATGCTATTTATTTAGATGAAGAAATGGTAGCAGAGAAATGGTATTCAGGTTATCAGTTTGATGTTACTAACCTCGTTCCAGGTCAGGAATATACAGCTAAAGTGATTGGCGAAGAAGCAATGGAATACACTTGGACTTACATCCCATGTGATGGTCTGGTACAAGCAAGCGATTTCGAAGTTGAAGTTGAAGGTAAAGAAGTATCAGTGTATTGGACACTTCCTGTACAAGACTTTAATGCTCAGTTGTCAGAATTCAAATTCGACTTTGAAGGTGAAAACTTGAACGGATGGGTTACAATCGATGGTGACGGCGACGGATATACATGGTCAAACTCATCACAATATTCTCAAACAGAATGTGGTTTCGAAAGCTTCTATAGCGCAATGTCACACTCATGTATGCAAGTGACAGCATTAACTCCAGATAACTATTTGTCAACATCTAGAAGATATCTCATCACAGAAAACTCAAGACTTAATTATGTTGTAAGTGCGGAAAGCAAACAGTATCCAGAAGAACATTACGGCATTGCAATCTCAACAAAGAGCAATTACAACAAGGCTGACTTCACAACAATATGGGAAGAGACATTGCCTAAGAATGACGAGTCAATAACATTCCATGGCACTTGGTATGAAAGATCAGTCGACTTGAGTGCATACGCAGGACAAGAAGTTTATATCGCATTCCGTCACTTCAACTGCACAGACCAATTCTGGATCAATATTGATAACGTAGAGTTGGTAACAGAAGAGACAAGAAAACCTAAAGGCGAGTGGATCACCTATGACAATGGCAAGAACTACGATGCTTTGGGATTGCAGGGCGGCGCTACATTCTATTGGGGTATGATGTTCCCAGCAGCAGAAATGCAGAGATTCGCAGGCCAGTCATTGACAAAAGTCTCTATGTTTGACTACACAGCTCACGAAGGTAGATTCATGATTTACTTAGGCGGTGACGATGCTCCAGGCGCTTTGGTACACTCACAAGATTACAAAGGCACAGCATCTAAAGATTATGTTGAATATGAATTGACAACTCCTGTTGAAATCAGCGGTGAACAGAATGTATGGGTCATATTTAATAATTATACAGGTCAATATGTTGCTTCTAACTGTGTCGGTCCATCAGATCCTAACGGACGTTGGTTCTCAACTAATGGCAGCAATTGGTCAGATGTTTTGAGTTCTACAGGATATAACCTCACATGGCAGATACGCGCTTACATTAAAGAGGTTCCAATTCCAAATCCAACAGATTTAGAAGTCATTGGCGCTATGGTATATCGTGATGGAAAATTGCTTACATTACAGCCTGTCACAGGAACAGAAGGAACATTCGTTGAGACATTGCCAGAATATGGCGAATATGAATATTCATTGAGAGTCGTTTACGGCGGTGAAGAAGAAACATATTACGCAATGTCTTGCCCTCAACATGTAACGCTCGTACATGATATGAGATGTAAGGCTCCAAGCAACTTCCACGCTGAATCTGCTATAGATAGTGACGGCAGAATAGGTACTAGATTAGAATGGCCTTATACATTGCATGGAACAGACTGGTTATACTATGACAATGGTGTGCCATACACTGGTTTAGGTACTGGAGGCGCTACAGTTTATTGGGGTATTATGTTCCCTTCAGAAGACCTTGAATTCTATAATGGAACATTGATGACCAAAGTTGCTTTATATGACAGAGAAAAACATGATGGTACAATCAGTATTTATTACGGCGGCGATGAAGCTCCAGGAATGATGATTCATAGCCAGCCTTATACATGTACAGGCGCATATAAATTCGTTGAGTTTGACTTGACAGCTCCTATACCTGTCGACGCTTCTTTGAATCTTTGGGTTGTATTCAGTAATAACAATGGTGCTTGGCCAGCTCCAATATGTGAAAATACAGGAAACAAAAACGGTCGCTGGATGTCAACAGACGGTGAAAACTGGGCTGATATCGGAGAATTGCCAGATGTGTCAGGTACATTCATGGTACGTGCTTTCGTGACAAGCACTCTCAGAGGTGAAGTCGCTCTCGGTAAAGAAGAACGTAACGATGACGCTGAATTATTATACTATAACGTATATCGTGGCACTTCAATGGAAAACCTTGAAGTCATCGCTCAACCAACAGCTGGTTATTACTTCGACGAAGTAGAAAAAGGTACTTACTACTATCAAGTGACGGCTACTTATATGGAAGGTGATGTTGAATGTGAATCAGATCCTGCTATTTCATACTTCCAACCAGAAAACAGCTTCATTAAAGTTGAAGTTACAGCTGTAGATGAAAATGCTCTCAACGATGCCATGGTTTATCCAAACCCAACAAACGGCAACTTGAACATAACAGCTGAAGGCTTGAAACGTATCACCGTTATCAACGCATTGGGTCAGGTTATGTATGACATCAACGCTAACTCAGATAAAGAAATCGTTAATATGTCAAGCTTCGATGCCGGCATCTATATGCTCCGCATCGCAACAGAAAACGGAATGACAACACAGAGAGTATCTGTTGTTAGATAAGTTGCTAAGTTACTAAGTTGCTGAGTTACTAAGTTGTTAGCATCTTAGAAACTTAGCGACTCATCAACTCAGCAACTAAAAAAATGTGGAGAGTAATCTCCACATTTTTATTATCTTTGCATTATGGTATCAATACAAAATCTTAGCATGCAGTTTACCGGTGAGGATCTCTTCACCGATATTAATTTTATGATTCGTGAGAAGGATAGGATAGGCCTCGTCGGAAAGAACGGCGCTGGCAAGACTACTCTCATCCGTCTTCTCTGCGGTCTCGAACAGCCTTACAAAGGCGATGTGATAATGTCTGACGATGTCACCATCGGTTATCTACCTCAAGAGAAAAACGTACATAGTACCAAGACTGTCCTCGATGAGGCGATGACAGCCTTCGAGGAATATTACGAGATAGAACGTCAGCTGGCAAAACTTCAAGACGAACTTGCGAATAGGGAAGACTACGAAAGCAATTCGTATCAGCGTCTCTGCGAGAAGATGAGTCATCTCAACGAACGTCTAGCCATCATGGGCGGTCATTCCATAGAAGGAGAGGCAGAGCAGATACTGATAGGTCTTGGCTTCGACCATAACGATATGCAGCGTCAGATGAACGAGTTCAGCAACGGCTGGCAGATGCGCGTAGAACTGGCTAAGATACTCCTTCGTAAACCGAAACTCTTGCTTCTCGACGAACCTACCAACCACCTCGACATCGAGTCAATACAATGGCTGGAAGGTTTCTTGAAGAATTACTACGGTTCCATATTCATGGTGTCGCACGATAGAGCATTCCTCGACCATATCACCATAAGGACTATAGAGATTTCTTGCGGCAAGATTTACGATTATAAATGTTCTTACTCAGAGTTTATCGAGAGAAGAGAAGAACGTATTGATATTCAGAAAGCAGCCTACGATAACCAGCAGCGCGAGATAAAAGAGATAGAGGCTTTTATCGAACGATTCAGATATAAGGCGACAAAGGCAAAACAGGTGCAGTCGAGAGTTAAACAGCTCGAGAAGATGGACGTGGTGCAGATTGATGACCAGGATAAGTCTGCTATGCATTTCAAATTCCCGCCAGCACCGCATTCCGGCAAGGTGACACTCGAGATAAATAATTTATCAAAGTCATACGGCGAGAAGAATATCCTTAATAATATCAGCCTGCTCATCCCAAGAGGCGAGAAGATAGCTTTCGTGGGACGTAATGGCGAAGGCAAGTCTACCTTGTCGAAGATCATCGCTGGCGTGCTAGACTATGAAGGCGAACTGAAACTCGGTCATGAGGTGCAGATAGGTTATTATGCACAGAACCAGCAAGACATGCTCGACCCTGAGAAGACAGTATTTGAGACCCTTGATGATGTGGCTACAGGCGATATGCGCGTGAAGGTGAAGTCATTGCTCGGTGCTTTCCTCTTCAGCGGTGAGGCGATAGAGAAGAAGGTGAAGGTTCTTTCTGGAGGCGAGAAAGCTCGTCTGTCATTGGCTAAGATGCTGCTCTTTCCAACGAACCTGCTCATACTCGACGAACCTACCAACCACCTCGATATGCTGTCGAAGGATATCTTGAAGTCGGCACTCATACAGTTTGACGGTACATTGATAATAGTATCTCACGACCGTGACTTTCTGCAAGGCCTGACTAATAAGGTATATGAATTCAGAAAACCTAATATCAAAGAATATATAGGCGATATCTACGACTTCCTTGAAGAGAAAAAAATGAAGGAACTCGATGACCTTAACAAGAAACAGAAGTCGCAGCCAATAACAGAAAATACAGTCTCACAAGGTAAGCTGGATTACGAGCTTAAGAAACAAAACGACAGAGAGACTAAACGTATCGAGAGGGAAATAAAGAAAATAGAAGAACAGATAGAAGCTGTTGAACTTGAAATAGCAGGAATGGATGATATTATGTCATCGCCAGACAAACATCCGGATGTGAATCTTGATAACGAATGGTATAATCGTTATGGAGAAAAGAAAGCGAAACTTCAGGAACTCATGGATCAATGGGAAGAGAAGGCGATGAGTTTATAAATAAAAAAGCGAGTAATTACTCGCTTTTTTATTTATAAACTACTTTTATTATTCACTGGATTCGTATAAATTTTAAGGAAGATATTTTCCAGTTCTTTCATGTTTTCTTCATTTGCGCAAGGCAGTTTGCTTAAGCCTTGTCTCATATAACCGATGAAAAACTCCTTGTCTTCTTTGGTGTAGAATTCTTCGTATGTGTTGGCGTTGTTGAGCATATCGTGAGCTATGTAGTTTGTCTTATATAACTTATAGCCTTGATATATTCTCTTGTCCATTATCTCTGCCAATGTCGTGAACTTCACGTTTTTCTCAAATTGGTCGCAGTATTCAAGCTCTTCTCTTGTGATGCTTGGTGTCACTGTGATGTTAATCTGACCTTTTGGCTGCATGATGCCAGTGATGATGCTTCTGAGGTCTTCACCTGGTTCCTTGACGTATTTCTGGAAGCTTGAGATATAAAGTTCCATTGTCTTATAGAAGTCGCAAGGCTCGTATTCGTAAGATATTGCTATAGGTGTGATATTGATTTCTTCGAAGTTTTCTACGAAAGGTTTGTCGTTGCCTAAGGAGAACATCTTCAATACTCCGAGTTCAGTCTTGTCGTCGCCGTCTTTTGTTCTTCCGTTACGCTGAGCGATCCACACGGACTCTTTCTTGTCGTTTATCACATAACGCATATATTCTGAAGCCAAGACAGAGTCTCTGTATAAGTCCTTGGCATTGCTGCTGCGCATGATCTTGAACATCTTGTTGACGCCCGCAATGTCGATGACGAAATCGCCTTGTAATAAGTTGTTGCCGATAGCTACTTCAAGACATTCCATATTGTTTAGAGAGAAGACATAGCATAAGATAGCAGCGTCGAGTGCGATGTCTCTGTGGTTGCTGACGAACATATTACAGCTGTCTTTGCTTATGTTTTCTATGCCGCTATATGTGAAGTTGGTAGATGTCTTTTTAAGGATGTTTTCAACGGCGTCGCGCATAAAACCGTGTTGGAAGTCTCTCACGGTCTTATATTGTTTCATATTGTTGATATATTCTTCAGCATCGGTGTTGAGGAATACGGTGTTAATGACTGTAGGCAGATATTTGTGTTCTGTGATTCTCTTTATTGCATCAGCAAATTCACTTTCATTATAAGGTCTAATGCTGTCAAACTTTTCCATAACTATTTTTTTTAATCTTTAATTGTAAAAATAAAGAGGCATTAAAGCTTGTACTCCTTCTGTTTGATTTAATCTTTCTAATGCTTCCAGATATTGTACTTTATCACCTAATTTATTCTTTAAAATTGTTTTTGTATAATATTCTTGTTTGTCAGTCTTTAACAAACTTTCGAACATATCTTCTTGTTTAGGGAATTCTTTTATTGAATAAGATTCTAATTCTGCTTTTTCAGCGGCGTAAGCTATGGCTTGTTCTATGCCGCCGAGTTCGTCGACTAAACCTATTTCTATTGCGTCGCTGCCGCTCCATACTCTGCCTTGAGCTATGCTGTCGACGAATGTCTTGCGGAGGTTTCTTGTTTCAGATACTAAAGTGATGAAGTCATCGTATGTATCAGTGACGTGTTTTTGCATCATTTTCATTTGGTGAGGTGACAAAGGTTTTGTAAGTGAACCGAAGTCAGCGTTTTCGTTTGTCTTTACTTCATCGAATGTAAGACCGAGTTTGTCGTTCATGGAGCCTTTGAGGTTAGGCACTGTTCCAAATACGCCTATAGAGCCTGTGAGAGTGTTTGGGTCGGCGAAGATATAATCTGAACTAGAAGAGATCCAGTAGCCTCCTGATGCAGCGTAGTTACCCATTGATACGATGAATGGTTTTTCTTTAGCAGCCAGTTCAACTTCACGGCGAATCACTTCCGATGCTAATGCGCTGCCGCCAGGAGAATTGACTCTCATAACTATAGCCTTGACATTCTTGTCGTTTCTTGCAGCTCTGATAGCTTTTGAAAGGCTCTCGCCACCTATAGTTGTGTCGTCGCCTTCGCCATCGATAATCTGTCCTTCAGCGTATACGATGCCAATCTTGTCGTCTGCAGAATATAATTCAGGACGAACCTTGGCGTATGGAGTGTTCTTGATGAGATTTAACTTTGAGGTTCCAGTATATTGTTGAAGTTTGGCCATGAGTTCATCTCTGTAGAAAAGTCCATCGATGAAGTTATGTTTCAATGCGCTTTCAGGTTCGAACATCAATGTCATGTTATCAGCCATTTGGTTTATGGTCTTGACATCTATACCGCGAGAATCGCTGATGTCGTTGCATATCTTTTCCCATAGAGATTTCAACAGAACTGTGTTTTGTTCGCGGTTAGCATCGCTCATCTTGTCGAGGAAATAAGGTTCTACAGCACTTTTGAATTTGTTGTTTTCAGGTCTGATGATTTGCATCTCAATGTCGAGCTTGTCAAAAAGATGTTTGTAGAATATGTTTTGAGACGCCATGCCGTGAATGTCGAGAACTCCATCAGGGAACATATAGATGTCATCAGCGACGCTTGCAAGATAATAAGCGCTTTGAGAATAAGTTTCAGAGTAGCTTACAACAAACTTTCCAGACTTCTTGAATTCTTTCAATGCATTTCTGATTTCTTCGATATTGGCTGTCGATGTTCCTATCGTAGATAATTCCAGAAATATTCCGGAGATGTTAGGGTCAGTGCTTGCGGCTTTGATGTTATTTAAGATGTCGTTCATGCCTGCATTGTCTGATACCTTGAAACTAGAACCGTTGAATACGAGTCCCAGGTTGTTGGTGTTGGTGCGTTCAGGTATTTCATAGTCGAGAGTCATATATAAAATGCTCTTAGGCTTGACGCTGACCGCTGTATCTGATGATGATACGATAGATGATATAATGCTTATTATCAATACGAATGAAACCACGACAAGTAATAATGCTGAGCCGAGGAATGATGCTAGGAATGTCTTGAAAAACGATTTCATAAAAAAATATATTAATAGGGTTCAAAGATACAATTTTTTTTAATTTTGCGCAAAACAAAAGTGATTATGGCGGTACATTCATATATTCTTTTAGGCACGAATTTAGGTGAGCGTGAGGTCTTGTTGAAAAAAGCAATCACGATGATAGGAGAGAACTGCGGTGAAGTAGTGGCGGCTTCTGAGATATATGAGACTGAACCTTGGGGATTTGTGGCAGAGAATAACTTTTTAAACCAGGTGGTGATGGTTGACACCAAGCTGTCAGCTCACGATTTGTTGAAGGAATTACTGTCGATAGAAACTGTCTTGGGAAGACAAAGAGATGAGAATATAAAAGGTTATGCTTCACGTCCTATGGACTTGGATATCTTGTATTATGGCGATAATGTCATCAATGATGATGACTTGATAGTTCCTCATCCACGTTTGCATCAACGACGTTTCACATTGATGCCATTATGTGACATATCAGCTGATTTTGAACATCCTATATTTAAAAAGACGAATCAAGTACTCCTGGAAGAATGTGAAGACACTTCTGAAGTTTTGAAGTTTTGAAGTTTTGAGATTCTGAGATTCTAAATAAAAAAAGGCTACTCGCAAGAGCAGCCTTTTTTTATTTAAAGTTTGTTTCAATCTTTCACTGTTGTGATTGTAACATTAGCGCGACGTAATTGTGGTAACAATGGTTCTATTTCAGAATATTTGTTCATCAATTTGCGCAATGTTTCTTCGCGGTTTGAAGATTCTTCTATTTCTTTTGCTATAGCTTCTTTGTCAGCGATGTCTGATCCTAAGATTGCTTCGATGAGACCTTTCCAGTCGCCGCCGTTAGAATGAATCTTGACGTGTGATGGATCGAGGTGTGTGTGAAGTTCTTCTTGTACCAATTCAGCAGCTGCTTTAGCGCGGCCTAATGCTAAGCGTTCATTTTCTTCTGCTGTGCCTTCTGGTGAAGCATAACCTTCAACGATGATGTCTACTACATGGAAG
>JAZKYG010000065.1:0-10161 GCA_045612025.1 Bacteroidales bacterium | reverse complement strand
TGTGAGTGAATTCACATATCCAGCGCCAACGGATACGACAAAGACTTTTGCAGATGTAAAAGAAGAAAAGGTTGTTTCTGCAAAATATTATTTGTCAACACAATATATAAAAACATTAGTGGCTCATAAAGAACGTCATGCCGCAAAAGGTAATGGATTTGGTTATGAGGTGATTCATGATGATGAAGTCGCAAATGCTATTGTTGTAGGTGGTATGGGTAGGGAACGTAATCTTGTTCTTGACCATCGTTTGACGGATTTTACCCCAGTGACACGTATTAAAGGAGAAGTAAATAGAGAAGGACTTCGTAGGATGACGCCTCGAGAATGGGCAAGATTACAAGGCTATCCTGATAATTTCATAATAGAAGTTGCTGATGCTTCTGCTTATAAACAGTTTGGTAATTCTGTGGCAGTTCCTGCAATTCAAGCTACTGCAAATGAAATAATAAAAAGAATAAACTTAACCAAAATCAAAGATTATGACGCTTAAGGGTAATAAAGGTGAATGGAGTGAATTGTATGTACTATTCAAACTACTTGGAGAAGGAAAAATTTATTCTGGAGATGGTTTGTTGAATAGATTAGAAAGTTACTATCCAGTACTTAATATTTTGCGAGATGAACTAGATCGTCATCTTGAATATTTAATAGATAGAGATATTGTAATTGTTACAGAAAACAAAAGTGAAATTGCTAGAATAACTGTAGCGGAATTTTTAGAAAAGTCAAAAGAGTTGTTTTCTCATATTGTTGATAAACATGATAAAAAAGCGACTTTTGAAATGCCAATCCTAGAAAGCTTTTTAAACAAAATTCATTGTGAGAAAATAAAGGCTAAGTCTAAAGACAAAGCGGATATTCATATTGTAATTCATGATTATCATACAGGACTTAAACCTCAATTGGGGTTTAGTATCAAATCGGATGCTGGTTCTAATCCAACATTATTGAATGCTTCAAAACCAACGATTTTCACTTATGAGTTATTTGGGGATGAAATAACTGAAGATGTCATAAATGAAATAAATTCAATTACTGGAAATAGAAAGATTCAGGATAGAGTAAATGAGATATATTCTCGAGGTTTGTCGTTGGAGTTTTTTGAAATCAAGAATACTGTTTTTAAAAATAATTTAAGATTAATAGATAGTTGTTTGCCTGAGATTGTTGCATGGATGATACTTGATAGTTATCGTAATAGAAACATGAAAATCGTAAATGCAGTTGAAAGGATATGTGAGGCGAACCCGTTTGAGTATGACTTATCTAATGGACATGATTTTTATGGATATAAAATAAAGTCGTTGATGGTTTGTACTGCTCTGGGAATGTTGCCAGCAACCCCATGGAATGGCAGATATGAAGCTACAGGTGGATATATTGTGGTTAAAAAGGATGGCGATGTAATATGTTTCCATATATATGATAGAAACTTGTTAGAAGATTATTTGTTCTATAACACAAAATTTGAGACTCCTAAAAACGAACGTTACCAAATGGGTCAAATATATAAAGTTGATGACAAGTATTATTTTGATCTTGTCTTACAAATACGTTTTACATAATAATTTAAAACCTAAAAATGATGCTCAAAAAACTCCTTTTAATATCATCCGTTATTTTCTCAATAGTTTCTTGCGATAACAAGCAAAATTCCAAACCTGTAACGCAGACTGCTTCTCAGGTGAAGCAAGTGGTGATTCCTGATTTCAATGCCGACTCAGCATATAATTACGTCAAGAAACAGTTGGACTTCGGTCCTCGTGTGCCAGGTAGCGAGGCTCATAAGCAATGTGCCGAGTGGTTCATAGATTTCTTTAATGATAAGGCTGATACTGTTTACGTCCAGAACTTCAGGACTCGTCTATATAACGGCAACGGCATCGACGGCAAGAACATCATTGCTGCCTTCAACCCAGAGGCTAAGAAGAGAATACTGCTCGCAGCTCACTGGGATTCCCGTCCTTTCGCCGACCATGACCCTGACGAGAAAAACTGGAACACTCCAATCGATGGCGCTAACGACGGCGCAAGTGGAGTAGGTGTCCTTATGGAGATAGCAAGAGTGCTGAAAGAAAATCCTTTAAATATCGGTATCGACATCATCCTCTTCGACCTCGAAGACTATGGCGCTCCTTATTATCTCAACCTCATGACTAACAACGACTGGGCTCTCGGTTCTCAATACTGGTCAAAGAATCCTCACATATATAACTATCGAGCTTATTTCGGAATATTGCTCGACATGGTCGGTGCGCCGAATCCTAAGTTTCCTAAGGAATATTATTCACAGCAGTTCGCTCCAGCATTGAGCAATGATATCTGGAGAATCGCACGCGAGATAGGTTATTCAGATTATTTCACAAATGAAATAGGTCATCCTATCAACGACGACCATATCTATGTCAATGTCAATGCTCGCATCCCTATGATCGACATCATACATCTGGAAAACAACAGCGAAAGCTCGTTCTATCCTTATTGGCATACAGTGAAAGACAATATCGAACAAATCGACCCTAAGACATTAGGCATGGTAGGAGATGTTGTCGTAAATGTCATTTATAGATAATGCATAATTCATAATTCATAATGCATAATTAAACATTATACTTTATACATTATACATTATACATTGTGCATTGCGAATTGATAATCTGATTTTTCTTCCTAAGATGATGGCTCTGTTGTCGTCGATATGACCTGCAGGGAAGTCGAAGCATACAGGTATTCCTTTGCCGGCGACACGTTCTAATATTATCTCTTCAGCAGTTTTGCCGAAAGGTATGTTGTTGTCGTGCATTTTTGTCAATCCGCCGACGACAAGACCTTTGATGCCGTCAAGTTTTCCAGCTCTGTCAAATGCGAACATCATTCTGTCGATGTGATAAAGGTATTCGTCCAGATCTTCCAGGAATAATATTTTTCCTTTGGTGTCAGGGAATATGTCTGAACCTAACATGCTGTACAATACAGATATGTTGCCGCCTACTATTTCCGCTTCTGTCTCGCCTTGTATGTTCAAGGGCGAGTTTTTTATTTCGTAATGTAGAGTTTGTGATGTCAGTGCGTCTATCAGAGAATTCAGCGCGTCTTCTGTGTTGTCGCGGAAGTTGATAGGCATGGTGGCGTGTATGCTCTCGTGGCCCAAACTCTGTATCTTGGCGTGCAAGACGGTGATGTCGCTATATCCGATTATCCATTTAGGCTTAAGTGCGAATTTGTCGAAATTGAGTCTGTCGATGATACGTATTGTTCCGTAACCGCCTCTAGCGCATAGGATGGCGTCGATGTCAGGGTTGTCGAGATATGATTGCAAGACGCTCGCGCGCAAGTCGTCATCGCCGGCAAACTGATCGCTGACAGCAAAGAGACGCTCGTCGTAGACAGGAACGAAACCTCTGTCGCTGAGATATTGTAATGAATATGCTAAATCCTCTTCTGATATGAATCTGGCAGGAGATACTATAGCGATTTTTGACCCTTTTGATAATGGCTTAGGAGCAATCATTTTCTTGTTTTTTAAGACATACAAATTTACAAAAAATGGTCTTGAAGAATAATAAGGTCTATAGTTTTTTTTCATATATTTGTTGCCTAGAATTTATTAGTTTAAGGCAAATATTATTTTTAACAAAAATGTTTAGTATGAAAAGATTATTTATCTTTACAATGATGTGTATATTCGGGCTTTTCTCGCTCAATGCACAGAATGCCGGCGGATTGAATCCAGTGAGATGGGTGTCCGTTGTTGAAAATGAAACATCAGTTGATGTTGAGTGGAACATGGGATTCTCGGATTCAGAACTTGAAGATTTCGAACTGGGAAGCTTCGCCAAGAAAGACTGGAAAAACGATGGCGCATATCCATGGGTTATCACAGAAGATGCTTATCAAGGCAATTTCGCTATGAAGTCATCATGCGAAAAAGTCAACGATACAACATCTTCAATAGAAATAGAAGTCAATGTGCCTTATGACGGCTTTGTTACATTCAATCACAGAGTGTCATCAGAAGACAATGCTGACTATGGTAACTTCTATATCGACAATGTATTGCAGACAACAATCTCAGGTAACAGAGAATGGAGATATGCAGAAGTTTATGTCACAGCAGGTACACACACTTACAAATGGGAATATACAAAAGACGGTTCAAGACACACATACGCTGACGCTTACTTCGTTGACAATGTAGTGCTCTATAAAGCAATTGAAGTTAAAGAAGGTTGGATTGGCAATGATAATGACCAATGGGCAACATCAATAGGAACAGGTGCTGTAAGTCCAACTTATTGGGGCATCAGCTTCCCTGTGACAAAACAATATGCAGGCCTTACCTTGACAAAACTTGCAGTGTTTGACGCAGCTAAAGGCGGTTCAGCGCAATATACAGCAAACATCTACTTCGGTGGTGAAACTGCTCCTGAAACATTGGTTTCAACAAAACAATTCACATTGTCAGGCGCAGATCAAATGGTTGAAGTTGAACTCTCAACACCAGTTACAATTGATGGAACACAGCCATTATGGATTACTTTCTATTGTGATCAATCAGCATATCCTGTTGCATCTAGTTTGAAGTCAGAATATCTTACAACAGACTGGCTTTCAATTGATGGCAAAGACTGGAAACATGCTCCAGAATACGGTTTGAATGGTTCATGGATGATTAAAGGTTATTTGGAAAATGCAGCTGGCAAAGTAAGAGTGCTGTCATCAGCAAAGAGCGAAGACGCTGCTTTCACTTCAAAATATAACTTATATAGAAAAGACTTATACAATACTACAGAACTTCTCGCAGAAAATATAGATGCAACATCATATACTGATAACGCTTGGGAAACATTTGGAACAGGCGCATATAAATGGGGCGTTGCAGCTCTCTATGAAGGCGGTGTCGAATCTGAGATAGTATGGTCAAACACTATCGCTAAAGACATGTCAACAGAAGTGACTGTATCAGTTAAAACAAACTCAGAAGACCCTGTTGCTGGTACATCCGTAAACTTTGTGAACAAAGTTGAAAGCAAATACAGCTACAGCATCACATTAGGCGGCGGTGATGTACATACATTCGCCAACTTCCGTAAGGGAACTTATGAAGTAAGCATCTTGAAAAATGGTTTCAGTTCAGACTATGATGCAACAACAGTGGAAATTTGGGAACCTAAAGAAATAGAATGTCTCCTCACAGAAGAACTCGCTCCTGCTGAAGACTTATACGTATCACCAACAGGCTGGGTGATGTGGAAAGGTAGCAGCGTAGGCGCTGGCGATGAATTCTATTTCGACTTTGAAGATGGTACATTGAACGGCTGGACAACAATAGACGCCGATAACGATAACTACACATGGCAAAACTCTATCGAAATCATGGCTCCAGGTTCAGGACATAACTCAAGTATCGCATGCGTAACATCAATGTCATGGCTGTATGGTGTTGTTCTTACTCCAGACAACTATCTCGTTACAGAAAATAAATATAAGATTGACGAGACATCAAAATTGAGATTCTGGGTGTGCGCTCAAGATGTTGTTGCTCCAAATGATCACTATGGCGTTGCTGTTTCTTTGGGTGGCAATACTAATCCAGATGAATTTGTAACAATTTGGGAAGAAACATTGACAGCTAAGTCTGGCGTTAGAGGTATCCGCGATACAAAAGAACAAGGCACATGGTATGAAAAGGTAGTCGACTTAAGCGATTACGCAGGACAAGAAATCTATATCGCATTGCGTCACTTCGATTGTACAGACCAATTCTACGTCAATGTTGATGATGTCTCTTTGGAAACAGAAGACAGAAGCGGCAGAGCTTTGGAATCATATAATATCTACTTGAATGATGAATTGGTTGCAGAAAACTTGACAAAGACTTACTATCAACATGAAGGTCTCGTTGATGGCCAAGAATATGTAACAAAGGTTGTTCCAGTATACACAACAGGTAATGGCGCTGAATTGTCATACACATGGAAGAAAGTTGCATGTGATAAGTTTGAAGGCGTTAAAGACTTGACAGCAAAATACACAAACGGCGTGACAACTATCAGTTGGACAATGCCAGAATCTGAAACCAAGTCCAATACAAGAGCTCAAAACTGGTTGAAATACGACAATGGCGAATATGTAGATGGCA
The DNA here is from genome assembly GCA_045612025.1 of Bacteroidales bacterium. GTDB lineage: Bacteria > Bacteroidota > Bacteroidia > Bacteroidales > F082 > Limimorpha. Next base: position 4,016 of record JAZKYG010000065.1, on the reverse strand, counting down.
TTGGCCTTGCATTCCCTAATGAAAGTGGATATATAGAAGAATATGAACAAATCAAATGGGCTGTCATGTTCCCATCTGCAGATGTAGCAGAATATGCAGGCTGTCCTATCACAAAGATTTCTTTGTTCGACAATGAAGCTTACGAAGGTGAAGTGTCTATCTACGAAGGTGGTAGCTCTAGCCCAGGAACATTGTTGCATACACAAGCATATACAGCAACAGGTTCTAATGCTTTCCAGGAAGTCGCTTTGACAAAAACTATTAACATCAGTGGAAACAAAAATGTATGGGTTGTTCTTACTAATAAAAACGGCGGCCAACAACCAGCAGCAGGTTGCATGGATCAAGGTAATCCTAACGCTCGTTGGCTCCAACATGAAGCTTACGAAATTCTCGGAAACGGCGGTTGGATTGACAACCAATTCGTAATGGCACCTCCTTTAAGAACATGGATGATACGCGCTTGCGTAGAGACACCAGATCCTGCTCCAGAAGCACTTGGCGTAATGGTCTGTCGCAATGGCGAAATCATTTCAAAACTCGTTGAAGGCGAAACATTCGTTGATGAAAAATCACAGGTAGATGATGAATATTCATTACGAGTCATTTACGGCGGTGAAAAAGACAAGTCATACTATGCAATGTCATGCCCACAAACAATAGTGGCAGATGTTACTTGCCCATCACCAAAACCATTTAACGCTTACGCAATATCATATCCAGATGGCAGATTCGGAACAATGTTGGCTTATCCATATCTTGCTCCAACATCAGAATGGTTGAAATATGATGATGGCTATAAGGTGGAATCTCTCGGCGGTGACGCTTTGACAACATTCTATTGGGGTGTTAAATTCCCAGTTGAAACACTCGAAGATTATGCTGGAACATCTATCACAAAGGTTATGTGTTACGACTACGTATATGAATCATTCTATGACGGCAGCAATGAGTTCTCAGTTGAAATCTACTTTGGTGGAGAAACATCTCCAGAACTCTTGATTCACGCGGAAAAATATGTAGGAACAGGCGCAGGCGAATTTGTGGAAATCGAATTGTCATATCCTCTTCCTGTAAGCGGTGAAGAAAATATCTGGGTTATAATGAAAACAAATGCAGGAAGTGAATATCCAGCAGCGATAGCAAAAGACTGTGGTGATAGAAATGGTCGTTGGATATCATTAGATGGCGATACATGGGAAGACCTTGCAAATGCAGGTATTAGCGGCACATTCATGATTCGCGCATTCGTGACAAACGAAAGAGGCGTGGCAACATCAATAGATCCTTCAACAAGAGACCTCTCATTGAAGAACTATAATATCTATCGCGGTACTGCTTTAGAAAATGTTGAATTGGTAGCATCAACACCTGATAAGTCTTATTTCGACGAAATTGAAAAAGGAACTTACTACTATCAAGTTACAGCAGTATATGAAGAAGAGGGCGTAGAATGTGAATCAGAACCAGCAAAGGTTTATAATGACGAAACACGAAACTATATCGTAGTTGAAGTTACTGCTATTGAAGAAAACGGCGTCAACGGCTTGATGATCTATCCTAACCCAACAAACGGCAACTTGAACATCAATGTCGAAGCAATGAGACGCATCACAATCGCTAATGCATTGGGACAAGTCGTCTATGACCAAGAAGTCAACAGCGACAGCGAAGTCATCGACATGGCAGAATACCAAGCAGGAGTATATATGGTACGTATCGCAACAGACAATGGTGTTGCAGTGAAACGCATCAGCGTTGTTAGATAAATATCAAAATTTTAAATATCAAAAACACAAAAGAGACTGCTTGAAAAAGTGGTCTCTTTTTTTATGGAAATCTTCTGGGTTTCTGAGATTTTAAGGTTCTGAATTTTAAAAAAAATCATTATCTTTGCAGAACACTTAGTCAAGCATAATCGTTATATAAAAAACTCTGATTACTATGACCTTTACACCTGAGAATATACTCTTGATCGGCGCTGTTATATGGTTTGTCAGCATAGTCTTAAGTAAGACTGGCTACAAATTTGGCGTGCCGGTGTTGTTGGTGTTCTTGCTCATAGGAATGTTGCTTGGCGTTGATGGTTTGGGTATACAGTTCGACAACTACAAATACGCACAGATTATCGGTATGGTGGCTTTGACCGTCATCCTCTTCTCCGGAGGTATGGATACTAAGTTTTCCGATATCAAACCTATCCTCGGTGCTGGCGTCGCTCTCTCTACCTTAGGCGTTTTACTTACCACATTATTTACTGGATTTTTTATCTATGGAATATCGCATGCCTTCTCTCATGTGATACAGATTCCTCTCACCTTGGCGCTTCTTTTAGCAGCTACGATGTCGTCAACCGACTCGGCTACGGTTTTCAATATTCTTAGGTCACAGAAGATGGGATTGCGAAACCGTCTGCAGCCGCTGCTCGAATTTGAAAGCGGTAGCAACGACCCGATGGCATATATGCTCACCATCGTGATGATACAGGTGATACAAGGCGGAGCGACTGCTGATGTCAACGTATGGAATATAATATTGAACTTCGTGCTTCAGTTTGGCTTAGGTCTTGTCTTCGGATATTTATTAGGCCGAGCCTGCGTCTGGATCATCAATAAGATTGATCTTCAAAACAAGTCGTTGTATCCAATCATGATGCTCAGTTTCATTTTCTTCATCTTCTCGTTTACCAACTTGTTCAATGGCAACGGCTACCTAGCAGTATATGTCGCAGGTATAGTGATGGGAAATGCCAAGCTGGTTGAAAACAAAAGCATCAGTTCTTTCCTTGACGGTATCGTATGGCTTGTGCAGATCGTGATGTTCTTGGTGTTAGGTATGCTTGTCAATCCAAACGAGATGTTCAAGATTGCACTTCCAGCATTGATTGTAGGCGTATTCGTAATCTTGGTGGGACGTCCGTTGGCAGTATTCTTATGTCTCCTGCCTTTTAAAGGTATCGCGAAAAGATCTAGAATATTCATCTCATGGGTGGGATTGAGAGGAGCTGCACCTATCATTTTCGCTACTTATCCTGTGGTAGCAGGTGTGCCAGGCGCAGACTTTATCTTTAATATGGTGTTCTTCATCACTCTGACATCGCTTATCATACAAGGAACTACGATAACAAAGGTGGCAGACTGGTTGAGGTTAAGTACAGTGAAAGACGACGGTCTTGAGAATTTCGGTGTCGACATACCTGAAGAACTTAATACAATCCTTCAGCAGCAGGTGGTTAAGGACGAGGCATATCTTAAAGATTATCCTCTGCCAGAAGGAACATTGGTGATGATAGTAGAAAGAAGAAATAAATATATAGTTCCGAACGGACAGCTCTTCCTTAAAAAAGGCGATAAGCTGCTGCTGATATCGGCGAGACATGAAGAGACAGAAGATGCACAAAAGACATTCTCTGTATTGGATAGAATCTCTAAGATTAGAAGCAAGAGGAATTAAGGCTATTGGCTGTTGGCTATTGGCTGTTGAACTAAAGCTAAAAGCTAAAGGCCAAAAGCATAAAGAAAGAAACATTAACAATTAAAAAATAATATACTATGATAAATTACAAAACTTTAGGACTTGTTAACACTCGTGATATGTTCGCGAAAGCTGTTAAAGGCGGTTATGCTATCCCAGCATTTAACTTCAACAATATGGAACAACTTCAAGCTATCGTCAAGGCTGCTGTTGAAACAAAATCACCAGTTATCTTGCAAGTGTCTAAAGGCGCACGCGACTATGCAAACCAGACATTGCTCCGTTACATGGCAGAAGGCGCTGTTGCATACGCAAAAGAATTAGGTTGCGAAAAACCAGAAATCGTTCTTCACCTCGACCACGGTGACAGCTTCGAAACATGCAAGTCATGCATCGACATGGGTTTCTCATCAGTAATGATTGACGGCTCACATCTTCCATACGAAGAAAACGTTGCTTTGACAAAGAAAGTCGTTGAATACGCACATCAATATGATGTAACAGTAGAAGGCGAACTCGGCGTTTTAGCAGGCGTTGAAGAC
>JAZKYG010000064.1:0-22029 GCA_045612025.1 Bacteroidales bacterium | reverse complement strand
AGTCGCCGTGGATGACGCGGAATGCGCCTTCGCCTGGGTTAACCCATGGAATGAGTTGTTCGTATTCCAAGCCGACGAGGTCTTTACCTTTGCATGTGCCGAGAACTTCGTAAGGAAGTTTCTTGTCGCCTACGTTATAGTCTTCGAAAGCTGGTTTTTCTTCTTCACTTGGGAAGAATGCGCCCATCAATGGAGTTGCCAATACGAAGTAAGCGAGTTCGCCGCTTGTTGGGTTGACGGTCTTTACGAGGTTGTAGTCGATGCTGTTGCCGACACACAATGCTGTGTTTGAAGGCAAGGTCCATGGTGTTGTTGTCCATGCAGCGATTTGGATGCTGTTGAAAGGAACGTCAACGCCGAAAGGATTAGCTTTCACTGTTGTTTGTTCAGCTTTGACGCGGAACAATGCTGTACATGTGAGGTCTTTGACGTCGCGGTAGCAACCAGGGATGTTAAGTTCGTGTGAGCTTAAGCCTGTACCAGCTGCTGGTGAATAAGGTTGGATTGTGTAACCTTTATAGAGGAGACCTTTCTTGTAAATCACTGACAAGAGATACCATAAGGTCTCGATATATTCATTTGTGAAAGTGATATAAGGATCGTCGAGGTTGACCCAGTAACCCATGGTGCGTGTGAGTTCGTCCCATAAGTCTTTATATTTCATGACTTCTTCGCGGCAAGCCTTGTTGTATTCATCAACGCTGATTTTAACGCCGATGTCTTCTTTGGTGATGCCGAGTTTCTTTTCAACGCCGAGTTCAACAGGGAGACCGTGAGTGTCCCAACCAGCTTTACGAGAAACTTTCTTGCCTTTTAAAGTTTGGTAACGGCAGAAGATGTCTTTGATGGTACGAGCCATAACGTGGTGGATACCAGGAGTTCCGTTTGCTGATGGTGGTCCTTCGTAGAATACGAATGCAGGTCCATCTTTACGATTGTCTAAACTCTTTTGGAAAACGTCGTTGTCTTCCCAGTATTTACGAACCTCTTTAGCTATGTTTGTGAGGTTCAAGTTTTTATACTCTTTATACGAGCCTTTCATATATCTATAACTTTTGATTTTTTTTTATAAGCGACAAAGATAATAAAAATTAGTAATTAGGAGTTAGGAGTTAGGAATTATTTTTGAAAAACTTCAGAAATCAAAAAACAAAAAAAACTCAGAAGTTTGAGATTCTGAGGTTTTTTTCCTGTAATAGGAGTATATATCCATTTTTCAGAGTTTATATATAAATTGTCTTTTATTCTTTTTAAGTTCATACTCTTCCTCGTTAATGTAACCTGCATAATATATCTCTCCACCGGAATACTTCCAAGTTTTGTGGAAGTAATAGAACTTAGATTTAAACTCTGCCAAAACATTTCCATTAGCATCCAATACATAAAATCCAAAGAATTTATCTAAAGTTTGGATTTCTTTATTTAAGAAATCATACAAATGTAGGATGAAATTTCCCTTGTCTATATCTGACAAGTTTGTCAGATTGTCAAACAAAGATTTCAAATGCTTTGTAGCAAATTTTCTAAATTTAGGATATTTTAAATAGGAAGCATTCACTAGCTCTGTGTAATAAGTGTCAACACAAAAGTATTTTAAAAACTCTTCTTTATTTAAGACATCTGTGTATGTTTTCGCAGTATGGTTAAAGATAACTCCCTCATTCATATCTCAATAATATTATGAAGTTTATTTTTAGATTTAGCATAATTTATGGTATGTATTGTACCTCTGGAAGATTCAGATGGAAAACACAACACTTTGTCTGAATAATCTACAATTTGTTTGTTTCTAACTAAAGGTGCAGATCTACCATCGTTCAGTGTTCTTAGTTCGCACCTTGAACTTCCTCTCTATATTCTGTTCCTGTCTCTTGAATTTCCCTCTTGAGTTCGAAGAGGTCTCTGGCGTTCTCTACGGAGAAGTCTCCGATTTTTGTTCTTCTCAAGGAGATGAGGCAAGCTCCGTTGCCGAGCGCCTTGCCGAAGTCGTGGGCGAGAGAACGGATGTATGTTCCCTTGCTGCATTTCACTTCGAAGTTTATCTTAGGGAATTCGCTGAAATCTAGTTTGAAGTCTTCTATATGCACTGTTCGTTCTTTCATCTCTATCTCTTTGTCTGAGCGTGCATAGTCGAAGGCGCGCTTGCCGTTAATCTTGATAGCCGAGAACTTAGGCGGTCTTTGCAAGATGTCGCCGATGAATTTCTTTCTGGCTTCTTCCATCATCTCTACAGTGATGCCATCGGTAGGATAGAATGCGTCAGGCTCACATTCCATGTCGTAGCTAGGCGTTGTCTGTCCCAACAAGAATGTTCCTGTATACACTTTCTCCTGTGCTTGGAAGTGGTCGATTTGTTTCGTCATCCTTCCTGTGCAGACGATGAGCAGTCCTGTCGCCAGAGGGTCTAATGTTCCGGCGTGTCCTACCTTGATTTTTCTTATTCCATGATAGCGTTTTATCACGGCGCGTATGAGGTTGACTGCATCGAATGATGTCCAGTCTAGAGGTTTGTCAATGAGAAAAACTTCTCCTTCTTCAAAGTGAAACATAACTTACAAAGCGAAAATTATTGTTGCTATGCCGACGATGGCACAATATATTGCGAAATAAATCAACTTGCCTTTCTTTACCAAGTTAATCATGAACTTGCATGCAAGACATCCTGAGATGAAGGCACCGAGGAATCCTATAAATAAAGGTGTGAATCCTATGCCTCCGAGCAATGCTGGTTCTTTGATGATGTCGATGACGTTTAAGAATGTCTCTCCTAAAATAGGTATCAAGACCATGAGGAAAGAGAACTGTGCTATGCTTTCTTTTTTATTTCCGAGGATGAGACCTGTCGCGATGGTGGTTCCGGAGCGTGAGAGTCCTGGCAAGACTGCGAGGGCTTGTCCCAATCCGATGATGAAAGCGTCGCGATATGATATGGTCTCTTTCTGACGTGGCTTTGCGTAATATGCAAATGTCAATAACAATGCGGTCAACAAAAGACAGCAGCCTACTATCAACAAACCGCTTCCGAAGATGGCTTCTACTTGGTCTTTGAAGAACAATCCTACTATCATGACAGGGATGCATGATAACAAGATCTTCGCGACGTATGTCTTATCGTCGTTCCATTTAACTGTGAAGAAAGTGCCTTTGAACAGACCTTCTATCTCTTTCCAGAGAATGACGATGGTACTTAATACAGTCGCTGCGTGTACCGTCACGGTGAATAATAAGTTGTCGGCAGCTGAGGTGTTAAGGTTTAATAACTCTTGTCCTATTGTCAAATGACCGCTGCTGCTGACAGGCAGAAATTCTGTCAGTCCTTGAAGGATGCCTAATAATAAAGCCTCTAGCCAGTTCATAATTATTCTCCTTTAGGTTTTTTCATAATAGCGTATATTTCAAGACCGAAGCCTATCAATACTAAGATAGGGGCTAATGTCAATCTGCGGAAGCTGAAGATGGCTTCGTTGAAAACGTCTGGGTTGTCGGAACTGCCGCCTATCATCAATAGGAATCCAACGAGGATAAATGCTATTCCAATAAGAACCCATAAGTAGTTGTCACGACCGAAAGGCATCTTGGTTTCTTTGTTGTCTTGTTCAGTTTTTTTGTTGTCTAACTTGCTCATATTTATTTTATTTGTTACGCATAGAATTTGTCGATGTCGGCATTGAGGTATCTCTTCATTGAGATGAATGTTGAGCACATCGTCAGCAATAGACTTATGCCGATTATCGAGATGTAGATTTTGAATATGTGCATATTGTCCTGAAACAGATGAGCTTCAGGTAAATATTGTTTTATACCAGTCAATGTAAATGTGATGCATATCAATGCAATTATCGCAGCGAAGAATCCTTGTTTCATAAAGGTCTTCAGGAAAGGTTTCATTATGAATCCTTCTGTCGCTCCTACGAGTTGCATGCTTCTAACGATGAAGCGTTTGGAGTAGACAGAGAGACGTATGGTGTGACTTATCAATACGATGGCGATGAATAACAGCACGAGGCTTATTGCAAAGAGTGCGAACTTCACTCTTTTTATATTTGTATTGATGGTGTTGGTCAAGCCTTTTTGATAAATCACTTCTTTTACTATGGTCTTGCTGCCTAGCCATTTCTCGACCATCGCCATGCTGTCGTTATTGGCGTAGTCGGAGACGAAGCGGATATCGATGGAAGGAAGCAACGGGTTTTCTACATCGCCGAGCCATTGCAGGAAGTCTTCTCCCAAGTCTTCTTTAAGTCTGTTGGTGGCTTCTTCCTTGCTGATGTATTCTACAGACTTTACGTATTTTTTCTTGCTTATCTCGTCTTTCAGAGTTTTGATGGAAGCTTCTTTGACGTTGCTTTTTATAACCACTTCAAATCCGATGTTTTCCTTGACGTGATCCAGCAGTCTGTCGGTGTATGCCATTAAGAATGCGTACATTCCCAAGACGAAAAGCACTAGGGCAATGCTAATCAGTGAGACGAAGTACGAACCTGCGAATCTTCTTTTTGTTGACTTGTTTTCGGAATACATCATTCGATATTTATCTGCAAAGATAAAATATTTATTCTATCGTTAGGCAAAACGTAAAAGTTTTATTGTTATGATATTTATAATTAAAAAAAATGTAATTTTACACTTTGAAAAATAAGTCTTATGTTAAGGAAATTGGGCGATTATTTGGTGTTGATGTGGCAGGCTTTTTCCAAGCCCGACAAGGCTCTGGTGTTTAGGAAGAGGCTGCTGCATGAGTTCTATAATCTTGGCTTTACGTCTATAGGCATTGTTTTGATATTGTCTGTTTTTGTTGGTGCTGTCGCTACCATATTGGTTGCTTATAATACCGACAATCCGCTTCTTCCAGAGAAACTTATCGGTTTCTCTGCCCGCCAGATGATAGTGCTGGAATTTTCTCCTACGATGATAAGCCTGATTCTTGCAGGAAAGCTTGGCTCTCAGATTGCTTCCGAACTTGGCACTATGCGCGTGACACAGCAGATTGACGCCCTTAAAGTGATGGGCATCAATCCTGCAAATTATCTGATACTTCCAAAAATCATTTCATGTCTTTTCTTTATTCCGGTATTGATAGTGTTCAGTATCGTAATCGGAATCTTAGGCGGCTGGCTGGCTTGTGTGTTCACAGGCGTCATCACTCCTACAAATTACGTGGTGGGTTTAAGGTCTTGGTTTGAGCCTTATACCATTACTTTCGCTATGATAAAGACAGTGGTCTTCGCTTTCTTGATAACTTCAATATCAAGTTATATCGGTTATACCGTAAAAGGCGGTTCTGTAGAAGTGGGCAAGGCTAGCACTCAAAGTGTTGTCGTGAGCAGCATCGCTATTATCGTTTTTGACTTAATCTTAACACAAATGCTTTTGACATGATAAAGATTGAAAATATATCGAAGAGCTTTGGTGATCGTCAGGTGTTGGATGATATCTCCGCTACTTTTGAAAGAGGCAAGACTAATCTTATCATAGGTCAGAGCGGATCGGGAAAGACTGTCCTGACAAAGATCTGCATCGGTCTGTTTGAACCTGACACAGGTATCGTCACTTTCGACGATAGGCCTTTTTCAAATACTAAGGAAAAACATAAGATAGACATACGTAAGGAAATGGGCGTCTTGTTCCAAGGCGGCGCTCTCTTCGACTCCATGAACGTGGAAGAGAACGTGATGTTCCCTCTAAATATGTTCACTGACATGTCGTATGAAGAAAAATTGGAGAGAGTTGACTTCTGTCTTAACAGAGTGAACCTTAATGGCGTAAACCATCTTATGACATCAGAACTGAGCGGCGGTATGATGAAGCGTGTCGCCATTGCACGTGCAATCTCCAATAGTCCGAAATATCTGTTCTGCGACGAACCTAACTCAGGTCTCGACCCTGTTACCTCAGAACTTATCGATGACCTCATCAGCGAGATAACGGAAGAATATAATATGACAACAATCATCAACACTCACGATATGAATTCGGTGTTGAAGATAGGTCAGACAATCAATTTCCTCTATAAAGGGAAATTGTGGTGGCAAGGTGATAATAAGTCAGTGCTGCACTCTGATAATAAAGAACTTAATGATTTTTTGTTCTCTACAGAATTGACAAAAAGATTAAAAACAATTTAAAAATAATTATTATGAACGTATTAGATTTAATCATTGGAATTGTATTGGTTTTATTTGCGATAGCAGGTTTGAGAAAAGGACTTATCATCGAGGCTTTTTATTTGGCTTCATTCATATTTGGTGCTTATGGAGCTATGCATTTCTCTGATGCTGTCGCCGATTGGATGTCAGACTTCATTAATGTCAGCGAGGATTATATTGCGATAATATCCTTCATCGTGACATTTATAATAGTGTTGATTCTAGTTCGTATCCTCGGACGTATTCTCAGCAGATTGCTTGAGGCAATAAGCTTAGGCTTCATAGATAAAATAGGGGGCTTGATTTTCAGTATTCTTAAAGGTGCTCTTTTGGTAAGTGTCTTCATTATGATAATGAATGTGTTTGGTGTCTCTGATTTGATTGATAATGACTTAAGGAAATCTTCAAGACTTTATACATTGAGTGAATCTATAGCAAATACTATCTATGATAACCGTGAGGATTTTGAAGATTCAATAGAAGATGTCCTTGATAGAAGCATGGATAAAATAGATGACGGCATGGAAGCTATTGAAGATATCGTAGAGACAAGTCTAACTAAATAGGAATATATATATGAAAAAAATAGCTGTTATTTTAGGTGGTTGCGGAACCAAAGACGGTTCTGAAATCAATGAAACGGTGACTTTATTATTAGCTTTAGACCAACATGGTATTAAATATCAATGTTTCGCTCCTGATAGGAATCAGTATCAAGTAATAAATCATGTCACTGGCGAAGTCGTTAAAGAGGAACGTAATATGATGGTCGAGGCTGCTCGTATCGTACGCGGCGAGATATTGCCTTTGACAGACTTCAATGCTGATGACTTTGACGGTCTTGCTATTCCTGGCGGCGCTGGCATCGCCAATAATCTCTTCACATATTTCACAGATGGAATGAATATGACTGTCTTGCCAGAAGTGAGAGATGCGATTGTTGCTATAAACAAGCAGAACAAGCCTATAGCAGCAATGTGTATAGCACCAGTGTTGCTCGCAAATGTATTGGACGACATAACCATCACTCTTGGCAGCGATGAGTGCGGACCAGCGAAAGACATTCTTGAAATGGGCGCTCATCATCAGGCAACAAAAAACGGCGAGGTAACATCTGACTTGAAAAACAAGATCTTTACCACACCGTGTTTTATGTTAGAATCCACTTTGAAAGACATCTACGATGATGCTTATAATCTAGTGGAAGCTTTTGCTAAAGCTATTTAAAAAACTCAAAAACTCAAAACATCAAAACTTCAGAATCTCAAAGTTTTTTCTGAGTTTCTGAAGTTTTCAATTTCTGAAGTTTAAATAAATTACTCTGTATAATATAGTATCATCTTCTCGATTGCCTTTTGACAGACCTCGCAGAATTTATCTCCTTGGAAGGTCTTCATGAGGCAATCCATTTTAGGACGGTACATTCCTTTTGGTTCGTAGCCGCCGCCTTCATAGACACCTACTTCATTTATATATTTGTCTTCAGCAGGTGTTGGAACTGGAGTCTTCTTTTTCAGCATGTCTTTCCATTTGCTGTCGAAATCGACTAATGTGGTGAGATTTGGTTCCCAAGGTTCAATGCTGAGGTTGTAGAATTCTTCGTATGAAATGGCGTTGTTGTAATATTCGTCGCCTAAACCAGCGAAGCCGTGACCGAATTCATGTATGATGACGTCTGAAGATAAGCTGTCGTCGGTTGAGCTTACGCAGTAGAAGTTATATATTCCGCCGCCTCCATATTTCGAAGTGTTCGCTAAAATATAAATCTGGTCATAAGCCACTAAACCTGCGAGATTTCTTATAGCTTGGTTGTTCATCGACATACAATAACGCTCTGAGTCGAAGGTGTAGAAAGAACATCCTACAGCAGTATTTTTCCATATGTCATCAGCAGGAACGCTTATTCCAGAATCTTTTGAAGGCACCATGACAGCTCTGATATTGAATCTGTCTTGGTATGATTTATAAGGTTCGTAAGAGAAGAGGCACTCTTTGAAGAAGTTGCAGTCGATGACGAATTTGCCCATTTCTTCTTCGCTGTATCCGTCTGGCAGAATTACGATATCGACGGCTTTCTCTGGTGCATAGTCGCCATGAACGTTAAATATTGAATAATTAGGATGGAGAGCGTCTTGGATGAAGTAGTCGTTAGGGTCGACAACGAGACGCATCATCTCGACAAATATTCCGTCATAGTCTCTCAAATAAAAAACAACATCGACAACTTCTTTAGGATAAGGAATAATCACAGATTCGTTGAATCCTTTTGTGGTGACCTCGGCTTCGGCTGTGCTTTGCCATTCTCCGAAAAGATTGCAATATCCTCTTGAATAAATCACTATATCAGAGTCGTGTAATAACACTTCAACAAAATAATCACCATAGCCTAGACTGTCGACGAGGTGGTTTCTTGTTCCGCCCCAGACAGGCTCCATTACATATTTGTCTAAAGCGTAATAGCAGGTGTCGGAGTTGCCGAAGATGTAATAGTCGATTCGTAATTGATGATTTGTGAAATGTACATCATATTGAGCGTTCGCGTTGAAATATGATGATGTGAGCGATAAAAAGAGTAATAATGCTTTGAATGTAAAGTTTTTCATAATACGTTGTATTTGTACCGCAAATATAATTAATTATAGGAATTGTCAATTGTTCAATCTCAATTAATATTGAACCTCTAATTATGAATTATGCATTATGAATTATGAATTAAAAAAAAAGGGCGCGGGGAGCGCCCAATTGCATTAATAAACCAAACTACTTACAAAGCTATAGAGAATGTTTAGTACTTGTATATGCAAAGATACTATTTTTATAAAAATGTCAAGACTGCTGAGTTGTAATTAACTATATTTTGAATTTTTTTGCTTTTTTTACTTTGTATATTTTTTTAATTTTATACTACATTATTATTTTATTGATATTGATTATCAAAATTATAGTTTTTCTAACATTACTATATTTTTGATAATTTTTAGTTTTTATTTAGTTTTATTATTGTAGTATTTATTTTCTTAAATAATTTTAGATTTTCTGCAAAAAACTGACAATATCCTCATCTCTGGATAGTCCGAATTTTCTTCTTAATCTATATCGAGATGTCTCAATCGTTCTGATTGTTGTATTTGTTATGTTTGCAATTTCTTTACTTGACATATTTATGTAGAGCATAGTGCATAATTTTTTCTCTGCTTTTGTCAGTCCTGGATGCTTTTCTTCCAATCTGTCCAGGAAGTCTTTATATACATCGTTTATTTGTTTGTTGATGTTTTCTGTGTTGTTGAAAATCTGAATGTTGTTCTGTAGGTGCTGATATATGTTTTTGATTTTGTTTTTCTGTTCGTTTTCTGGTAGGTCTATTGCTGTCTTAAGGTCGTCTTTGATTGGACTGATGATTTCCAGAAATGATTTCAGTTGCAATGCTAATTTCATTGTCACTTCTTTGTTAGTCTTTAACTTATATTCCATCAAATCATTTTCGATTTTGTCTATCTTGAGCTGCTGCTCGTATGTCGTTACCTTGTTCTTGTGGAATGTGGCATTGTTTGTAGAATATAAGATAATGAATGTTATGGAAATCATTGCTAAGACGATGATGATAGAAATAAAGAGCATCCATTCGTTTTTGTTGTTCTTTATGTTTTCTTCTTCTACTTCTTTTGCTTTTAGCTCTTTGACATTTAATGATAAAAGGTAGCTGTTACGTAATTCGTTGATTTTCTCTTCTTGTTTTTTGAAGTATGCAGAATCGTAATAAATGTCATATTTGTTGAATAGGTCATAGGCTTTTTCGTATTGTCCTAATGAAGCATAGCATTTGGAAAGCTGATAATAGGACTGATAACAGATGTGGAACATCTTGAATTTCAATGTGCTGTCGCATACTATTTTAAAGATATCTATCGCATCATCGTATTTTTCGTTTCTTTGTTTTAAATGTGCCAAGTCGTACATGTTCTTGCCGCAGTTGTAGAAGTCATTTATAGAATAAGCCAGTTTCGCTGATTGATGATAATATTTTTCTGCGGATTCAAAGTCGTTTATGGAATCATAAATCTGTGCTTTATAGCTGTAGTTTATGACTTGGAGACTGTCGTTGAAGTCTCTGATGCATAAATATAAAGATGAATCTATTATATGCATTGCATCTTCGTATTCTTTTTGTTTGATCAGGATGGTGGCCTTGTTTGTCAATGCTAATGATATTGCACGGATGGTCTTTTTGTCAATATCGTTTTCTAATATTTTGTCATAATATTCTTTTGCCAAATCGTATTCGTTCTGTAAGTTATACATGTCACCATAAGCCATGAATATTTCGTTGTAGGTGCTTGCGTCATTGATGAGTTCTGTGTATTTCATTGCATTGTTCATGGCATCAATGCTCCATTTGCTTTCGAACTCGCTGTTTTGATACAATTTGGCAATCTTGATATATAATTTAGATATTGTGTGGTATTCTTTTGTTTGGATCAGGTCTTCTATGGCTTTCTCATAATAACTTATTGCTGTTGGGAGAGAGTTGTTTTCTTTAAAGATATCACCCATTATTATATTGCATTCTGCTGACTTTCTGCTGTCGTGTTTCTCTTCGGCAATAGCATGAGCCTTATAAGCGCAGTTAAAAGCGTATTCTGTGTTTTTGTTGAAATAAGATCTTGCTAGGTCAATGAGTTTGTCATAAGGATCATTAATCTCAGTGAGGTCAATCGTTGCGTTTGCTGTTTTATTTGTATTTGAGTAAACGTTGATGAATGATAATAGCAATATTGCGGCAATGATTATTCTTTTCATTTTTCCTGTTTTTTAATTATGCAAAGATATACATTTTGTCGTATGTATTATAAAATTAAATTCCCAATAATCATTAAGATAAATTCTAAAATGTAGTGGTACTAAAGGTTTAAAGTGCTGATTATACTATATGATTTTATGACTTTGTGTCTTTAAGACTTTGTGCCTCTATAACTCTGCGACTTTGCGAGTTGAAAACAACAAATTTTTTGCAAAAAAAATAACAGAAACCACGATTTTTATTCTTATTTTTGCGAATAAATTTTAAAGATATGAGTGAATTCAAAGAAATTGAAAAAGAAGAAAAAAAATCTCTGAACTTCATTGAAGCCAAGGTTGTTGAGGATTTGCAAAATGGTAAAAACGACGGTCGTGTTCAAACCCGTTTCCCTCCAGAACCTAACGGCTATCTTCATATAGGTCATGCTAAAGCCATCTGCTTGGACTTCGGTATCGCAAAAAAATATAATGGCGTTTGTAACCTTCGTTTCGACGATACAAACCCAACTAAAGAAGATGTTGAATATGTAGATTCTATCAAGGAAGATATTCAATGGCTCGGTTTCCAATGGGCTAATGAATATTATGCTTCTGACTATTTCCAACAGCTTTGGGACTTTGCGATTCGTCTCATAAAAGAAGGCAAGGCATATATTGATGAGCAAAGCTCTGAAGAAATCGCTGCTCAAAAAGGAACTCCTACAGTTCCAGGCATCGAAAGCCCTTACCGTAACCGTCCTGTTGAAGAGTCATTGGAACTTTTCCAAAAGATGAACAGAGGCGAGATTGAAGAAGGCAAGATGGTGCTTCGCGCAAAGATCGACATGGCTAACTCAAACATGCACTTCCGCGACCCAATCATCTATCGCGTGGTCAAGACTCCACATCACCGCACAGGAAATACATGGTATGCATATCCAATGTATGACTTCGCACACGGCGAAAGCGATTATTTCGAAGGAGTAACACACTCATTATGTACTCTTGAGTTCGTAGTTCACCGTCCTTTGTATGATTATTTCATCGATGAACTCAAAGAACAAAAAGACCTCGACGACCATCGTCCACGTCAATATGAGTTTAATAAATTGAACTTCAACTATACATTGTTGAGCAAGCGTAACCTTCTCATCCTCGTGAAAGAAGGTCTCGTAAACGGTTGGGATGACCCACGAATGCCTACTATCTGCGGTTTCCGTCGTCGTGGCTACACACCTGAGTCAATCCATAAATTGATAGATAAAATCGGTTATACAACATACGAAGCCGTCAACGACTTCGCACTTTTGGAAAGCACAATCCGTGAAGACTTGAACGCTCGCGCTACACGTGTTTCTGCAGTCATCAATCCTGTGAAACTCGTCATCACCAACTATCCAGAAGGTCAGTCAGAGGAAATGGAAGCTGACAATAATCCTGAAGATGAAAACTCAGGCACACACAACATCACTTTCAGCCGCGAATTGTGGATTGAACGTGAGGATTTTATGGAAGACGCTCCTAAGAAATATTTCCGTATGACTCCAGGTAACGAAGTACGTCTGAAGAATGCTTATATCGTAAAATGTACAGGCTGCAAGAAAGACGAAAACGGCAATATCATTGAGGTTTATGCAGAATACGATCCTGAGACAAAGAGCGGTATGGCAGGTGCAAACCGTAAGGTTAAAGGCACTTTACACTGGGTAAGCTGCGACCATTGTATCCAAGCAGAAGTGAGATTGTATGACAGATTATGGATGAGCGAAAATCCTCGCGAAGCCATCGCTGCAATACAAGAAGAGCAACAATGCTCGGCACTCGAAGCAATGAAACAAGTGATAAATCCTAACTCTTTGGAAATTAGACAAGAATGCTACGTCGAGAAATTCCTTGCAGACGCAAAACCTCTCGATCACTTCCAATTCCAAAGAATCGGTTACTTCACAGCTGACAAAGACAGCACTGCCGAACACTTGGTATTTAATAGAACAGTAACACTTAAAGATACATTCCAACTCCCTCAGAAATAATATCTGAAAAGGAAAAAATCGTATCTTTGCAGTCTGAACTAAGAACCTTGAACTAAGAACCTTGAACAGTTTATTTCTTGGCTCAAAGTTCAGAGTTCTTAGTTCAAAGTTCAAAAAGCCACTTTAGCTCAGTTGGTAGAGCGCCGCATTCGTAATGCGTAGGTCGACGGTTCGAGTCCGTCATGTGGCTCAAAATAAGACTATAAGACTATGAGTCAATAGGTCTATAAGTAGCACTCGTTGGCTTATAGAATATTGACTCATTTTTCATTTATACATTATACATTATACATTATACATTATACATTATACATTATACATTATGAACTATACAAACTCATTTTTTACTGAAAATACTAAAATGGCTGAGCTGGTGATTTCAAATCCAAGCTTGATGCTCACACTCTCACGTTTCGGAATAGGACTCGGATTCGGCGACCATAACGTTAAGGAAGTATGCGAGAAAGCAAAGGTCTCTCCAACCTTCTTCTTGCTGATATGTAATTTATATTCAAATCCGGATTTCGTTCCTTCTCATAACGACTTGAATTCTGTTGATGTTAATACAATACTTTCTTATCTGTCTGTCTCTCACAGATATTATGTGGAAGAAAGAATACCTCATATCGAACATCATCTGAACAGAATCATAGAGGCTTGTCCAGAGAGATTCGGAAATACTCTGCAACGTTTCTTCAAGGAATATAAGAAAGAGGTTGCGTATCATTTCAAATACGAAGAAGAAACAGTATTCCCTTATATCAATTCATTGTGCAATAATACGCTAGAGAAGAAGTTCTCTATTCATGAGTTTAAGTCAAACCATAGCAATATTGAAGATAAGCTGGACGATTTGATGAATATTCTTATTAAATATCTTCCTGCCGATATTTTCCCAAAAGAAAGAATAGAAATATCCATTGATATAATGAATCTGTCTTCAGACTTGAGTTGTCATACTCTTGTTGAAGAACGTGTGCTTGTGCCTTTCGTTGAACTGTTAGAAAGAAAATGCTATGAAAATAAATAAGATAGTAATAGCAGAACCTTCACCTATAGTTTCAGCTGGCCTGTTGAAATTCTTCGAGGATCTGAACCAGATTCATGTCGTTTCTGTCGTGGATAATTTGGATGACTTGAATGACAAAATGCTTATCCATAATCCAGATATGCTGATTGTCAATCCTATAATGCTTGGTTATACAAGCAATAATGTTGTCAAGCAAATCAATCAGATTTCTTCTGATACAATATGTGTCGCTCTTGTGACGACTTTCATCGACAAGAATTTCTTAAGATTTTTTAAGGAAGTTATAGATTTGAGCGACAATAAGCAGAAAGTCGCCAATAAGATATTCAATCTCATCAATAATAATGATGAATCGACATCGCAAAATGAAAGTGTCGATCTGTCGAATCGTGAGACTGATGTCTTGGTCTGCGTGGCTAAAGGTATGACAAATAAAGATATATCGGATATGTTGAATATCTCGGTTCATACTGTCATAACGCATCGTAAGAATATCGTGAAAAAAACCGGAATCAAGTCTGTTTCCGGTCTCACTGTCTATGCTTTGCTCAATAATCTCGTCGAGGAATCTGAGATTTACGAGTAATTATAATAAGGTGACAACAACGACTGTCAAGGCAAAAATCAATGCTTCTAACGATGCCTGACCCAATAATACGTTGAGTTGCTTGCCTTTGTATTTGTTTAATCTGATAGAAACAATGACGGAATAAATCAGCAATGGAATTATCGCGATTGCCCATGTTTTGTAATCACAGATGTCTTTCATGAAATAAAATCCTAATCCACAGGCAATGAAAGGGTTGAGAAGGAATACTTTTTTCATGAAATTACTTCCGAATAATCCTACGGTAGTGACTTTATTAAATTGTTTGTCTTCTATCTCATCGCGGACGTTGTTGACTATAAGCAGCTCATCTACAACGAGTCCCATTGCGATACCGGCAGTTATGATTTCCCAGTTAATTTCTTTTGTCAATATATAATAGGTGAATGTGATTGGTATTATTCCGAAGAACAAGATGACGGCGACGTCACCTAAGGCTTTGTATGACAAAGGGAATGGGCCCATGGAATAACAGAATGCTGCTGCTATTATCAATAATCCGAAAGGCAATAATATCCATCCGCCCCAGTAAATCAGACTGAATCCGATGATGAAACAAAGCGATGCCAATATTATGATGGCGTTTCTGATGGATTTTATTGTCACTTCTCCGCTGACGAGTTTTCTGTCCGGACCGAGGCTGTTCTCGTTGTCGCAGCCGGTTTTGAAGTCGGCATAATCGTTTGCAACATTTGATGTGGCTTGTGCTAACATGGCGAATAAGAGGCAAAGAACTGCAGGCAGCCAATTGTTTTCGCCTTTTTCAAAAGCCAATGCAATCGCCATTATGACAGAAGCCATCGAGACTAATAATGTTTTCGCTCTAATGACCTCAAGCCATTTCTTAATATTTTTTAACATAGTTTATATCTTTTTTTTATAATAGATTTTTGGATTGGAGTCAGAACTTGTCGAAGTGCCGAGTAAATTCTAAAGTTCTAAAATTCTAGAATTCTAGAATTCTAAAGTTCTTATACGTTTCCTTCATAAATTCTGCAAAGTCCGAATGTCAATGCTTTTTGTTTGACGTTTCTGAAACCGCATTCTTCCATTATTGCCATAAATTCCTTAGGTTTTGGGAAATTCATGACGGACAAAGGAAGATAAGTGTAAGCCTTGCTGTCGCCTGAAATCTTCTTGCCGATAAAAGGGAGGATGTGGAGGAAATACAATTTATATAATGAAAGCAATATCTTGTTTTGAGGAACGGAAAGCTCTAATATAAGAAGGTGTCCGTTGTCTTTCAAGACGCGGCGTAGTTCGTTGAGGCCTTTTTTCTTGTCTTCAAAATTTCTTATTCCGAAAGCGATGAAGGCAGAGTTGAAGCTATTATCCTCGAAGCTGAGATTTTCGCAATCCTCGACTTTGAGGTTTATGTTGTTGAGCTTCAATGACGCGATTTTCTCTTCTCCGATTTTTATCATGCCTTCGGAGATGTCAGCGCCAGTAACGAAAGGAATGCCGGCTTTTGCCAAAGCGATAGTCGAATCCGCAGTGCCACAAGCAACGTCAAGGACGTGAGCATTTTCGAGATTCTGAGATTCTGAGATTCTGAGGTTTTTACAAATGCGTTTTACGGCTTTCTTTCTCCATATTTTATCTATATTAAGAGAAAGAATATGATTGAGTTTGTCGTAAGTAGGAGCGATGCTGTTGAACATCGACCTGACGAAATTTTTATCGGCCATTTTTATGAGTCAATAAGTCAATAAGTCAAATAAGTCAATGAGTTTATGAACTTTAAACCTTAAACTTCAAACCTTAAACCAATTTATTCTTCGTTGAAAGTAAACCACATGCGGCGTCGATGTCTTGACCGCGTGATGCTCTGATAGTAGCGATGATGCCTTTGTCGTTGAGTCTGTCGCGGAAGCGTTCCATGTCGTCCATTGTCGGACTTTGAAGGTTGACGCCAGGGATGTTATGGAAACGGATGAGGTTGACTTTACAACGGAGGCTGCCGAGTTGTCTAGCGAGTTCCTTGATATGGTCGGAAGTGTCGTTGAGACCTTTGAAGACGATATATTCGAAGAACACGCGGCGTTGTCCGCTCCAGTCGTGCTGACGGATAGCGTGGATGACTTCGCGGATTGGATATGCTTTTTCCACTGGCATAATCTTCATTCTTTCATCGTGGAAAGGAGAGTGGAGGCTGACCGCAAGGTTGCATTTCGACTCTTCGAGGAAACGTTTCATATAAGGTATGACGCCCACGGTAGACACTGTGATGCGAGTAGGACTCATGGCGAGACCCCAGTCGGATGTCATCACGTTGAGCGTACGCATGAGATTGTCGTAGTTGTTCATTGGTTCTCCCATTCCCATAAATACGTAGTTGGTAAGTTTTTCATATTCTGGGAGGTTGAGGATTTGGTTCAGGATATCGCTAGCAGGAAGATTCTCTTGGAAACCCTGTTTGCCAGTCTGGCAGAAGAGGCAGTTCATTTTGCAGCCTACTTGAGAAGAGACGCATAATGTAGCACGTTCTTTATCAGGAATATAAGCTGACTCAATGAAGTTATCTGCGCCAGGGAAGAGATATTTCTTTGTACCGTCTTTAGATTCTTGTACCGCTTCGTAGTTACGATAGCCAGTTGTATAATTTTCAGAAAGAAGCTGACGAGTTGCTTTAGAGAGGTTTGTCATTTCGTCGAAGCTGCCAGTGTGTTTTTTGTAGAGCCATTCTGTGAGTTGTTTGGCTGTGAACTTAGGCAATCCATGTTGATTGACGATTTCTTGTATTTCAGCTAAGGTTAAACCGAGTAATGCTTTCATGATTTATATTTTTATAGGTCAACAGACAACGGACAAAAGACAACAGTCATTGTCCAGTAAAAACTTCGTTGAGAAGTGTGCAAATTTAGGAAAAAAATAGATTGGTCTTTTGTCGATTTGTAGAAAAGACTTTTATTTGTGAAAATATAATAGTAATTAAAAAATACTAACAAAAAGTTCCATGTTATTGGGAATTTATTTTTAACTTTGCACCAGAATCAAAAACATTTTATTGGAATCTATGTTGAAGGTAGAAATACTTGATGATGATTTGAGAGAACTTATTTTTAAAGGTAAGAATAAGGGAAAATATAAGAAGTTTGCTCGTGATAAAAAGTTCGTAACAAAACTTACGCATATATATAACTTATTTTGTTCTCTGGAGCATGTGTCTAAGTTAAAGGATTTTAGTTTTTTACATTATGAACAATTGAAACATGTCTCATTGAGTTCTGTAAGAATAATCAATGGTAGAGTTGAGCGGCTGCTGTTCAAAGAGACAGAAGATGGAATACAGATTTCACTAATTGAAATAAATGAAGATCATTATGGCAACAAGAAATGAAAATACTACGACTTGGATAGCGACTCATCCTGGTACTATATTGAAGTATGAGTTGGAAGAAAGAGGGATTTCTCAGAAGGAATTTGCTGAAATGATAGGTATGCAAAGGTCTCATGTTTGCGAGCTTATAAAAGGAAAGCGTACGCTGACTAAATTTATTGCTACTAAGATTGAAGAAACACTGGGTATTTCTGCGATTTCATTAGTGAATATGCAGGTTAAATACGAATATGACATGAGCGTTATAGAGCAAAAAAGTGTTGAGGAACAAAAGGCACTTAATGCATTGAAGCTTTATAATGAGGTGTTTGATGTGAAGATATTGCTTAAAAGACTTGGGATGTTGGCAGAATCTGCAGTTGAAAACCTTAGATGTCTTAAAGAAATTTGTGGACTTCCTAAACCAGCAGAGTTGCAATTGGAATATGCTGGTAAATTTAAGAAATCAGCAAAGACAGGGCAAGATGTGCGAATGCTGATGACTTGGAAGATATTGGCAGAAACTAAAGCAAAGTCGCTTGTAGTTGAAGGAACATTCGTAAGAGAAGATGAGCCGATGATGGTAAACGAATTAAGCAAGGCCTTGCATGAAAACCAAAATACAGAAACTATAGTGAAAAATATATTGTCGAAATATGGCATTGCTTTTTGTATAGTAGAAAAAATAGACAAAGCTTCTGTTGATGGATATTCATATTTTGAAAATGGAATGCCATATATTATTTTAACGAGAAGATATAACAAGATTGACAGCTTTGCATTTGCGTTGATGCATGAGATCGGGCATATATACAAACATTATACAGATGCTTCAAAACAAAACTGCACATTAAGCATTTCTGAGTATGACAATGAAAGAGCTGGCGAGAGAGAGGCAAATGAGTATGCGGCAAATGCGTTGATACCTAATAAAGAGTGGAAGGATGCTCCTAAAGTACGTATGAATCCTATTGATATTCAGAAAGTCTATACGGCATGGGCAGAAGAAAAAGGTATGAACAAATGGATTGTTCTAGGAAGAATTGCGTATGAAACAGGAATGTATAAATTTAAGGTTGATGACAGCAGAATGATAGGGTAAAACAAAGACTCCCGAAATTTTTCGGGAGTCTTGTTTTGTATAGGTGTTTGTGATATTTGTATCAGTAGAGAGCTATGTGATACTTATACTACTATTCTTGTCTTAAAAGAACAAGAATATAACAGTGATATACCTTACTCTATACATATAAATGATACAAAACAGCTATGATACAAAACGAGACTCTCTTTTAATGTTCGAGAGCCTCGTTTGGATGTAAAGACTATTTTAATAAATCTATTTCTGCCATTTTTTCTGTTACAATGGAGGCGAATTTGTCATGCCCGTCATGTTTGCCTTGCATATAATAAGTAGTGACGACTTCTTGCATATAAGCAGTGCCTTTTGCCTTATCTCTTTTATAGAGCTCTATACAAGTTTGGGCATCTTGGTATGGGTCCATTGTTATTTTTGGGTTTAATGTACATGATGTAACATTCATGCAAATAAACATTATCACTAATAGTTTGATTACTGATTTCATATTTTATTTTTATAGATTTATATTTTGTACTGATATATTATATATCAAAAAATAATAAAATTACACCAATGATGCCTAAAGCAAGGCTAATCTTTTGTAACCCTGGTCCTGGAGTATATTTTGTACCTTGTGAGAACATTAAAATTACCCAATCTACTATAAAAAGAATGACTGATATTACGATTAAAATAATTCCCATAATTGAAGTTTTTTATGTTAATAAATAGTATTATTTAATTATCTTGAATACAAATTCTTTAGCATCTGTGTCTTCAAGAAATTTTTGTACTTCACTGTCAATATCAATACCTCCTAACCTATCATTATCATAAATAAGTTTCTCATCTATGTGAATATTTACTTTTTCGTATAGGTGTGAGTACTTGTCATCATTAATTGAATGATTTAAATTGCTTTCTGATTTGTTATTTGAGTTCATGATGGTGAATTTATATGTGGTTAATGATTGAAATCTCTTAGATATACATGTGATGGTAGCCGTTCTTTAAACTGTTTTCGAACCATTAAATGAAGAACCCAAGCCCGCCACAATTTGAACATCTAAAATTGCCCTTAGTTCCATAACCATTGCACTCCCTACATTTCCTTTTGGTATAAGAACTATTGCTACTACTATTATCATAGTTGTTATTGTTTTTTCTATAAAAATATCCTGTATATAGGTCTATTTCACCATACTGTCCATTATATTCTACGAAGGCAGTTCCATCTTTGTAAGGTTGTCCTGCATAGTCAAGAACAAATTCTATTAATGTATCGAAAGATTCATCAAGATATCCCCATTTGCCATTAGATTTAACTGCAAATATTGGATGGTCCAAATTGCAAACAGAATTGTTCGCATCTTTATAATAATATTCTATATCTTCATAGAAATCTGTTACTTGTGTTCCATCTATCGTGTAATAGCCCCAAAGGTTTTCTCTTTGCACTTTTAGCATTTGGTCATCCTTTGCAAAATAGATATCATTAAATAAGAATGGGAAAATTTCTTTTCCTTCACCATTAATAATACCACATTTATTATCTAATTTTACTTTATACAATGGATATCCTTTAGAATCTTCTAATTTTTCAATATCATCATATTTGCAAGGGATTAATTCTTTTCCACCATCATAAATAATACCGTATTTATTATCTGATTTTACTTTATACAAATCTGTCCGATCGTCATACCAGAGCGTCGTATATGTTTCATATAATTTTACTTCATACTTATCACGCCCATACCATTCATGTTCATCATAGAATGGACTTATTTCTTCTCCTTTAGAATTAATATAACCACATTTGTTGTTCAACTCCACTCTAAACAAATCTTTTGATGGATATATATGGTCATATTTACATGGTACAATCTCCTCTCCTTCTAAATTGATTAAACCATATTTGTCATCTTTTTGTACTTTGCATAGACTTCCATTAACATAAAAATAATCTTCTACATAATCGTATTTTTTGGAGTTAAACCAAAATTTAATTCTATCGGCATAGGATAAATTTTTAATACCTGCAGTGCATTGTGAATATGCTTTAGCATGCCGAGCTAGTTTGTATTTGTTGCCTTGTTTCGCTATTCCCCAGTAATATACTTTCGGACATTCGCTATCGCAACAATCATATGAAACTTGGAACCAATTATGGCCTATATAGGAGATAGAATCCAAATGACATATTTCTGTTACTTGCCCTAAAAACTCATGTAAAGGTCCGTTACGGTGGATTGCACTATATGTGAAATAATCAGGGATACTATCGCGAAAGTCTAGATTGTTTATTTTAGTATGAGCCGATATAATGATTTTTTCCATTTCTTTCACTTTGTCTGAGTTGGAATTACAACTACTAAAAATGGATAAGGAAATTATGACGCAAATACATTTTAAAAAGTAAAACTTGTTGTTCATTTGTAAAATTTATTTAATTAGTAATTTGTTTTTGTATATGTAACTCCATTGTTATGAGAACGATAATCGGCATAATCCCAATATATTTTACCATCGCCAAAGTCTATATAATCCCAACCCATTGTCCAGCTGGTTTCTCTGTCTTCTCTGATGCGAATGTCACCGCCTCCACTCAAATATTCCCAGTAAGTGTTGTATGTGTGTGTACCACTACGGTCAGTCACAGTGGCTGTGCCATCACTTTTTATTATATAAGTGTTATTGTTAACACGATAAGTTCCTACTGGTGCTGGTGAATTTGTACAAGATGTTGCTAAAAATAAACATGCAATAACTCCGATGATTAATTTAATCTTTTTCATACTTTTGTTATTTATAATTTCAATTATTTGTTGTTAATATCATTCACATCTTGAGAGTTTTCAAAATAAATTTCTGGTGACATGGTTCCTAATTGTATTCCAGAAGTGCATTTGAAATATTCATGAATAGATTTTGTGTTAGAACGAATTACATAATCGTTAATGTTTCGCTCTTTTAATTCCATTATTCTTTCATTTAATTCATTATGATTAGGAAGTGCATACATTACACTGTCATT
>JAZKYG010000063.1:0-24991 GCA_045612025.1 Bacteroidales bacterium | reverse complement strand
ACACAACATCAAGCCGACTTCTTCCAAGTCCAGGACATCGACACTGTCATCTCATTGAAAGCTGAGACACACAACTTCCCTACTACTGTTGAGCCTTTCAACGGTGCTGCTACAGGTGGCGGCGGTGAAATCCGCGACCGTGTCGCTGGCGGTAAGGGCAGTATTCCATTGGCAGGTACTGCTGTCTATATGACATCATATCCTCGCACAGAAGGCACACGCGAATGGGAACAAGGTTTCGAAGAACGTAAATGGTTATATCAAGATCCAGCTGACATCCTCATCAAGGCTTCTAACGGTGCTTCCGACTTCGGTAACAAATTCGGTCAGCCTTTGATCAACGGTAGTCTCCTCACCTTCGAACATCAAGAAGAAGGCAAGGAATTCGGCTTCGACAAAGTCATCATGCTCGCTGGCGGTATCGGCTTCGCAAGAAAAGAAGACAGCATCAAGGAAGATCCAGAACCAGGCGACCTCATCATCGTTTTAGGCGGCGACAACTACCGCATCGGTATGGGCGGCGGCGCTGTATCAAGTGTTGACACAGGACAATTCAGCAACGCTATCGAGCTTAACGCTGTTCAACGCGCTAACCCTGAAATGCAAAAACGCGTCGCTAACGTAGTACGCGCTATGACAGAATGCGGCAACAACCCTATCCGCTCCATCCACGACCACGGCGCTGGCGGCCACCTCAACTGTCTCTCAGAACTTATCGACAAGAGCGGCGGTGTCATCAACGTTGGCAACCTTCCTGTCGGCGACCCTACATTATCTGACAAAGAAATCATCGGCAACGAGTCACAAGAGAGAATGGGTCTCCTCGTAAACAAGGCAAACACAGAAATCATCAAGCAGACAGCTCTCAGAGAACGCGCTCCTTACTTCCAAGTAGGTGAAGCAACAAACGACGAACGTCTACGTTTCATCAGAGAAAACGGAGAAAACGCTATCGACCTCAGCTTGTCAGACTTCTTCGGCAGCACACCTAAAACTGTTATGCACGACACAGACAAGCCATATCACTTCAACGATATAGATTATAAGAAAGAACAATTCAACAAATATCTTGAACAAGTGCTTCAGCTCGAAGCTGTCGCTTGTAAAGATTGGTTGACAAATAAAGTAGACCGTTCTGTAACAGGACGTATCGCATTACAACAATGCGCAGGTCCAATCCAACTTCCTTTGAACAACTTAGGTATCAGCACATTGGATTACCAAGGCATCAAAGGTATCGGTACTGCTCTCGGCCACTCACCAGTAACAGCTCTCGCTGATCCAGCTAAAGGCTCACGTTTGGCAGTAGCAGAATCACTCACCAACATCATCTGGGCCCCTATCGAAGAAAACATCAAAGGCATCTCTTTGAGCGCTAACTGGATGTGGCCAGCTAAGAACGAAGGCGAAAACGCTCGTCTCTATAAAGCTGTCAAAGCATTAAGCGACTTCTGTATCGACTTAGGCATCAACGTTCCAACAGGTAAAGACTCATTGTCAATGACTCAGAAATATCCTAACGGACAGAAAGTATTGTCTCCAGGTACAGTCATCGTTACAGCTGTAGGTGAAGTATCTAACGTACGCAAGACAGTTAAACCTGTCGTTTCAACAGACAATGCTTCAGAATTACTCTATGTCGACTTCTCAAAAGGCGCATTCGAACTCGGCGGCAGCAGCTTAGCACAAGTATTGGATAAGATCGGCAACAACACTCCAGACGTCAAAGACACAGCATACTTCAAAAATTGTTTCAACACAATTCAAAAGCTTATCGAAGAAGGTCTCATCATTGCTGGTCACGACGTATCAGCTGGCGGTTTGATCACTACATTATTAGAAATGACATTCGCCAACTGCGAAGGCGGTCTCAACATCGACCTCTCAGCTCTCAACAACGACCTCATTTCTGTAGCATTCAGCGAACAACCAGCAGTCGTCATCCAAGTAAGAGACAACAAGGCAAAAGAAATCCTTGCAAACAATAATATAGATTTCGTTGTTATAGGTAAACCACAAGACAAACGTGAAATCACATTGGTAAAAGACAACGATACATACAACTTAGACATCGATGCTTTACGCGACGTATGGTATAAGAGTTCATATCTCTTAGACAAGAAACAAAGCGGTGAAGCCAAGGCTACACAACGTTTCGAAAACTACAAGAAACAAGACTTACGCTACGACTTCAGTTCTAAGTTCACAGGCAAAGCTGCTGACTTAGGCATCGATATGCACAGAAGAGAACCATCTGGCGTTAAAGCTGCCATCATCAGAGAAAAAGGTGTCAACGGTGACCGTGAAATGGCTTACGCATTATATCTTGCAGGTTTCGACGTAAAAGACGTTCACACTACAGACTTGACAAGCGGCAGAGAAGACCTCAGCGACGTCAACATGATTGTCTTCGTCGGCGGTTTCTCTAACTCTGACGTATGCGGTTCTGCTAAAGGCTGGGCTGGCGCACTTCTTTACAACGATACAGCACGCACAGCTATCGAAAACTTCTACGCTCGTAAAGACACCCTCAGTTTAGGCGTATGTAACGGTTGTCAGCTCATGACAGCGTTGAAACTTGTCTACCCAGAACACGATGAACATCCAGTAATGTTACACAACGACTCACATAAGTTTGAATCTAACTTCATCAATGTTGACATCAACCACAGCAACAGCATCATGTTGTCTTCATTGGAAGGACGTCGCTTAGGTGTCTGGATCGCTCACGGCGAAGGCAAGTTCAACTTCCCATATTTCAAGGATAAATACAACATCGCTATGAGCTACAGCTTCGGTGATTATCCTGGCAACCCTAACGGCAGCGACTGGAACGTAGCAGCTATCTGTTCTAACGACGGCCGCCACCTCGCCATGATGCCTCACATCGAACGCGCATTCTTGCCATGGCAATGGCCATACTATCCAGAAAACAGAGCTAACGACGAGGTTTCACCTTGGATTGAAGCTTTCGTAAACGCATTTAATTGGATTAAAAACAACAAATAATGAATAAATCTGAAAAACTAGGCATACAGGGCAGACCTGACGTACCTCCTAGACTATTCGACCTCGTGCCACGTTTCGTCGAGAAATATGGCTACAAAGACTGTCTCTTTGCAGGAAAAGTCGATCGTCAATGGGTAAAATATAACGGACAAAAGTTCTATGAACTTACTAATTCAATCAGTCATGGACTTTTGAAGTTAGGCGTCAAGAAAGGCGACCGTATCGCATTGATAGCAACTAACGCACCTGAATGGAATATGATTGACTTCGCCATTCAACAAGTAGGCGCTATATGCATACCTATCTACCCTACCATCAGCCATGCTGACTATGAATATATCTTCAAACATTCAGAAGCAAGCATAGTTTTTGTTACAAACAAGCACTTATATAATAAGGTGTCGGACATCATCGCTTCGACACCTTCTATCAAAGAGACATATCTCATCAGACCTGCTGAAGGTTTGAAGTCATTGCAAGAACTCATCGACTTAGGAAACGAAAACAGAGATGAGCAAGCTCTCGAAGCATCGAAAGCACAGGTAGAAAACGGCGACATCGCCACAATAATCTACACATCCGGAACAATGGGAACACCTAAAGGCGTTATGCTCACACATCGTAACATCTTGTCCATCATTGAATATCTCTGTCCACTCTACCCTATCAACGAAAATCACGACGCAATAAGTTATCTCCCTCTTTCACATATCTACGAAAGAGCTGTTCAGTATTGCCACATCTATTTAGGCTGCAGCACATACTACGTTGATAACTTAGGTGCTATCGTCGAGACTATGGCTGAGATAAAACCGCAGCACTTCTCTTCAGTGCCTCGTCTCATCGAGAAGGTTTATCACACCATCGTACGTAAAGGTCAGAAGCTTACAGGCATCAAAAAGCCTATCTTCTTCTGGGCATTGAGACTTGCAGAACGCTATGACGAAACCAAGAAACATAACGGCTGGTTCTATCGTCAACAGCTGAAGATTGCCGACAAACTCGTCTTCAAAGAATGGAGAAAAGTATTCGGCAACAACTTGGAACTCATCATCTCTGGTGGCGCTGCTATCCAACCACGTCTTGTCAAAATATTCACAGCCATTGGAATACAATTGTCTGAAGGCTACGGTTTGACAGAGACATCACCTGTTATCGCAACAAACAGCTTGACATTAGGCAAGTTGAAAGCTGGCACAGTAGGCGTCGTCATGGACAACCAAGAAGTGGTAATAGCAGAAAACGGAGAAATCCTTATCAAAGGACCTAACGTGATGCTCGGTTACTATAAAGATGAAGAAAAGACAAAAGAAGTCATTGACGAAAACGGATATTTCCATACTGGCGACAAAGGCTGCTTCGATGAAGACGGTCTCCTTAAGATCACAGGTCGTATCAAAGAAATATTCAAGACTTCAATGGGTAAATATGTCAGTCCTGTCCTTATTGAAAACAAGATTAAGGAATCACCTTTCATCGGAGAATTGTTGGTCATAGGCGAAGGTCAGAAATTCGCAGCTGCTCTTATCTATCCTAACTTTGAGCATCTTAAGTCATGGTGTAACATTAAAGGCATAACTTACACAACAGACGAAGAGATGATCAAAAACAAAGACGTCATCATGCGTTATCGCAAAGAGATAGATAAATTCAATGCTGAACTCGGCGACTACGAACAAGTCAAGAAATTCGAACTCATCGCTAAAGAATGGACTATCGAATCTGGTGAAATGACAGCAAGTCTTAAACCAAGACGTAGCAAGATTATGCAGAACTACGCCGACTTAGTAGAAAAAATTTACGCAGAATAAACATTAATTAAATCAAACTTGAATGAAAAAACTTATACTCTTATTAGCATTGGCAATATCTGTAATAGAATTGAATGCTCAAACAATTGGCAGTTACACAGTAGTAACTAAGCCAGATTATGAATTACAATACACTGTAACAAAATTATCTCCAGCAGAATGTTCAGTAAAGTGTATCAATTTAACATCAGAAAACGCTATCGATGTTATCCCTATTGCAGAAACAATAGTCATTGAAGGACAAGAATTTACAGTAACATCTGTTACAAGCAATGGTTTTTCATATTGTTATTCCGCAAGAAGATTCGAATTGCCTAATACTATTAAATCATTTGGAGACCAAGCTTTCTATTATTGCAACCTCGCAACAGAAATACCAATGCCTGAAAGTCTCGTTTCTATTGGCAACAAATGCTTCTACGGCTGCTCAATAACAGAAGCCATCATCCCAAGCGGCGTCACCTATATTCCTAACAGCGCCTTTGAATTATGTACAGAATTAACAACAGTCGAAATTCCTAACGGCGTCACAGAAATAGGTATAATGGCATTTAAATCTTGTTCAAGAATAAGTGAAATAGAATTGCCAGAAAGCCTCAAGACTATCCGCGATTACGCTTTCAGCGACTGCAAAAATTTAACTCTCGTAAGATGCCTTGCAACTGTTCCTCCAACAGGCAACAAAATCTTCTACAAAACACCAGAAGACATGATTATCAGAGTTCCAGCTGAAGCATTAGAAACTTACAGAACAACAGAGCCTTGGAGTCAATACGACATCCGAGCTATTGGTTCAGAAAGCATAGAAGAAGAAACAGCTTCATTCGGCATCTATCCAAACCCAGCAAAAGAAAACCTCTACATCGAAACTGAAATGAATATTGAAGAAGTAAATATTTATGACATCTATGGAAGACAACAGACAACAGTCAATGGCCAACAATCAACAGTTATTGACGTCGCTAACTTGAATAGAGGTATTTACTTCGTCAGAATCAAGACAGAAAACGGTGAAATGGTAAAACGCTTTATCAAGGAATAATGCATAATTCATAATGCATAACTAAAAAACGCTGCGAGAAAAAAAATCGCGGCGTTTTTTAGTTATATGCATTCGACAAATTCTTGCGTCTCTGCAGTCACCGAGACTGTCGAAGTGAAAAAGTTTATTGTTCAAAGTCTTTAATTCGTCATCAGCTTATAAAGCATCTCTCTATAAAGTTCCTTCTGTGTGACATCAGAGCTGCAGTTATATCCTTTCGACCTCATGTCAAAATCACGGAGAACCTCAATGCAGTGCATGCAATCCGTCCAGGAATAATGACGAGCCGCATCTAAATAATCATTAACAAAATAAGGATTGACACCCAACATCGTTGCCAAGGTATTCTTGTTTTTATCCTTAGAGAAATGAAGTTTTAACAGCTTGGTATAATATCCGTAAAGAACGACTATAGTCATAAATATAGGATTGTCGTTAGGATTATCACCAAAATAATTTATAATCTGATTTGCCTTTAAGAAATCCTTATTGCCTATCGCCTTCTGCAATTCGAAGATGTTAAAATCCTTTGATATACCTATATTATATTCCACGTCAGCATCATCGATGCGTTTTGAAGGAGGCAGCGCCACCATCAGCTTCTCAAGTTCATTTCTCACCTTATGAAGGTCGTTGCCGAGGAAGTCGGCTATCATCTGCGTGGCTTTAGGCGTGATATTATATTTCTTAGAAGCGAGATACTTGGTGATCCATTCCGGAATATTGCTGTCGTACAATTTCTTCGATTCAAACAGCACACCTTTCTTATCTATATATTTCGCCAAGGCACGACGTTTGTCAAGTTTCTTGTATTTATAATTGATGACAAGAATCGTTGTAGGAGGAAGCTTGTCGAGATAATCAGACAGACTTTCAATGTCTTTCACATTCTGCGCTTCCTTCACTATCACAACCAGATACTCACCCATCATCGGGAAAGCGCGAGCCTGCGACATTATATCTTTCGCATTGACATCGCTGCCATACAATACAACCTGATTGAACGAACGTTCTGCTTCATCCAAGATAGTGTTCTCCAACTCATTGCTTATTGTGTCAATGAAAAAAGGCTCTTCACCCATCAAGAAATAAATCGGATAGTAAACCCTCTTTTTTATATCAGCAAGAATCTGTTCGTAAGTCATAATCAAAACATTTGTGCAAAGATAATAAATACTAATTCATAATTCACAATGCATAATGCATAATTATTTTACACAATCTCAAATTATGAATTATGAATTTAATTGCTACTTTTGCAAAAAATTAAAACAATGTCATTTTTAGTTGAACCATTAGTATTTGGACCTATAAAGAGTCGCCGACTTGGAAAGTCATTAGGAGTCAACTTACTGCCTGAAGTCGGAAAGATATGTTCATTCGACTGCGTCTATTGCGAATGCGGATGGAATCCTGAAAGCAAAAAGAACAGCGGCATACCAACAAAGGAAACATTTGAACAGACTTTAGAAAAACGATTGCAAGAACTCAAAGGCACCGCCGACGAACCAGACAGCATCACCTTCTCAGGCAACGGCGAACCGACACTGAATCCCGACTTCGTTGAAATCATCGACATCACGATAAGACTTCGCGACTTATATATTCCTAATGCGAAAATCAGCGTCCTGACAAACGGCACGATGTTACATAAAAAAGAAATATTCGACGCCATATCAAAAGTCGACAACAACATCATCAAGATTGACGGCGGAACATACGAGACTATAAAATCCATCAATCAGCCTAATGTCAATTTTGATTTAGAAAAATATATAGAATTACTTAAGGAATACAAAGGCGAACTCATCATACAAACATGTTTCTTAAGAGGCGAACACAATGGCGTCAAGATTGACAATACCACTGAAGCAGAAATAACACTCTGGATTGAACATATCAAAAAGATAAATCCAAAGAAAACAATGATTTATGCTATCGACAGAGAGACACCTGAGAAAAATTTGGAGAAAATCAGTCAGGAAGAATTGGAAAAAATAGCTGAACGTCTAAGAAAATCAGGCTTTATTGTAGAATGTTTTGGCAAATAAACACAGTAAAAAATAAGTTTAATTTTTTAAAAAAATCATTGTTCCAATCAAAAAAAACAGTAAATTTGCGAAGCAAAAAAATTGAATTGAATCATGGATAAAAAATTAACAATTATCAACATCGCATTAGTAGTAGTTGCCATCTTCTTGGCATACATGGTTTACGACAGCATCAGCCAACCAGTTATTTTCGAAAATACAAAAACAGAACGTGAATTAAAAGTTGTTCAAAACCTTAAAGACATCAGAAGCACACAAGGTTTGTTCAAAGAAAACTACAACAGATATACTGCAAATTTCGATACATTAATCGATTTCATTCGCACTGGCGAACTTCCTGTTGTTAACATCGTTCCAGATCCAAACGACACAACATTTACAAAAACTATCAACGATACAGTTGGTTATATCAAGGTTTTAGACTCATTATTCTCAAAGAGACCTAATTTCGACCTTGAATCATTGCGTTACATCCCATTCTCAGAACCACAACAAGAATTCGAAATACAAGCTGGTTACATCATGCGTGGCGGTATGCAAGTTCCTGTATTTGAAGTAAAAGCTCATTACAACACTTACTTAAAAGGTCTTGATGAACAAAGAATTAGAAACGCTTCAGCACAACGTGAAAACCTTGATAAATATCCAGGTATGAAAGTCGGTTCTATGAACGAAGCTTCTACAGACGGTAACTGGGAAAACCTTTAATAAATAATATGACTTCCTACTTATATCCATATATCCAGGAGTCTATTAATTTAAACAGCAAGAACACAGATAATTATATCATGACCATCCAATATTACTTGGATGGTCTTTCTTTTGTCATCTTCGACACTGCTGAAAATAAATTCATAGCCCTGAAACATTATCATATCTCAGAGAAAGACATATCTCTCGAGACATTGCTTTCTGAACTCCAAGAAAAAGAATCTTGGAAGATGGAAGACTTTAAAAGCGTTAATATCTTGATAGATAATAACAACAACACTTTCGTGCCAAGAGATTGTTTTCAGGAAGAAACAAAAGGAAGTTATCTGTCGATACTGAACCTTCAGTGTTCTAATATAATGACAGATGTTATTGCTGAACATGACATGATAAATGTCTATTCTTCAAAAGAAGATCTCAGTTTCTTAAACGACAACATCAAGATATATCATAGCTCAAGCATCTTGATAAAAAAACTTATAAAGGAATTCTCAAGCAGAAACCATGAGACAAGAGCTTTTGTTAATGTCAAAAACAACTCATACGAGTTAATTGTCCTTAACAACGACAAACTCGTATTCCATAACTATTTCAACTTTAACACCAAAGAAGATTTCTTGTATTTCATACTATTCACCTTCGATCAGCTCAACATTGACAACGAAAGCGTTCCTTTGTATTTCTTAGGATTCATCGAAGAGAAATCAACTTTAGTGGAGTTATGCTCACGTTATGTGAGAAACATAAGATTCTTCAACAGAGACAACGATTATAATTACATAAACGAATTAAATTCAGTACCTTATTATTATTATTACACCTTATATAGTTTCATATCATGCGAATAATAAGAGGAAAACACCAAAGACGACAAATCACAGCTCCTAGCAATCTGCCAGTTCGTCCTACTACCGATATGGCGAAGGAAAGCTTATTCAACATCTTGGAAAACCATGTTGATTTTGAAGATATTATTGCATTAGACCTTTTCGCTGGCACTGGCAACATCTCTTATGAATTAGTTTCAAGAGGATGCCCTCGCGTCACTGCTGTTGACGAAAACAACAACTGCGTCAAGTTCATACGCGACACTGCGACAAAGTTAAATATGGAAGAACTCCTCGCAATACGTTCTGACGTATTTCGCTTTATCCCTATGCATAAGGTAAAATACGACCTTATCTTCGCCGACCCTCCTTACGACAGTCAACATTACGACTTGTTGGTAAGCTTAATTTTTGAAAACAACCTGCTCAAAGAAGACGGAATGCTGGTAGTTGAACACAATAAATTCGTTGACTTCAAAGATCACCCACGTTTCGTTGAGCAACGCAAATACGGAAAAGTTAATTTTAGTTTCTTCAAATAAAAATTAAAAACTATGAAAAGATTATCATTATTAGCATCATTAGCTTTTATCTTATTATCTTTTAATATCAACGCTCAGGATGCCGACTCACAAATTTTTGACGGCGCGAACTGCACAAGCATCATGGTTGGCAAGGAAGCTTCTACAGACGGTTCTGTCATGACATCACACACATGCGACGGCATGTACCGCACATGGCTCCGTTGGGAAAAAGCACAGGAACATGAAAAAGGCGCTACTCAGAAAATATACAGAGGCAGCATGCACACAAGAAACGCCTACGACAACTACGGTTTGGAATTAGCAGGTGAAATCCCACAGGCAGAATACACATACGCTTACCTCAACACAGCATATCCATGCTTGAACGAGAAACAGTTAGCTATAGGCGAGACAACATTCTCAGGTCCTGACACATTGGTCAACCCAGAAGGTTTGTTCATGATTGAAGACTTGGAACGTATCGCTCTTCAACGCTGCGACAACGCAAGAGATGCCATCAGACTCATCGCTGAACTCATCAAAGAATACGGCTATGGCGACGGCGGCGAATGTATCACCATCGCCGATACTGAAGAAGTATGGTGCATGGAAATCATGGGCGAAGGCAAAAAGAAAATCGGTGGCATCTGGGCTGCTCAAAGAGTTCCAGACGGAGAAGTCAGCGTATCAGCTAATATCCCAAGAATAAAATATCTCAACAGAGAAGATTCTGAAAACTTCATGTGTTCAGACAATATTGAAAAGGTAGCTAAAAAACATGGTCTATGGGACGGCGAAGGTGAATTCGTATGGTACAAAGTTTTCGGCAACGACTACTCAAACGGCAAGAACTTCCGCGAGCGCGAATGGTTTATCCTCAACGCTTTAGCTCCATCATTGGGATTAAGCATGGATGACGAAGACCTCCCATTCTCTGTCAAGCCAGAAGAAAAAGTGGACGCTCGCAAAGTGATGGAACTCCTCAGAAGCACATACGAAGGAACAGAACTTGACGTGACTCGCAATATCAAGACTGTCAACAGAAAAGGCGACACTATCGTAAGCCCTATCGCTAACCCTTGGATGGGCAGCACTGATATCGCTACTTACAACCACATCGCTCCAGGTGCTGTTGAAGCAATGCGTACAGTATCAGTTTCTTGGTGTTCTTACTCCTTCGTGACACAACTCAGAAGCTGGATGCCAGATGAAATCGGCGGCATCTGCTGGTTCTCAGTAGAAAACCCAGGACAAAGCCCAAGAATACCTATCTTCACAGGCTCAACAAAATTACCTTCATGCTTCAACGAATGCGGTCACAACAACTACAATGAAGAAGCATTGTTATGGCGCTATCGTAAAGCTAACAAATTAGCACAGATACAATGGGGTTCAACAAAAAATGCTATGCTCAACAACATCTTGAGATATGAAGAAAAAGCTATGAAAGAAATCCCAGCTTTGGAAAAAGAAGTAATGGCATTATTAGAGGAAGGCAAAAAAGAAGAAGCTCAAAAATTATTAAACAGATACACAATTGACTTTGAAGCTGCTACAGCCAACACATGGAAAGAATTAGAACAGACATTCTGGGAAAAATTCTGGATTAACTTTTAATCTAAGATATAATACAACAATATCATAAAAAGAGTCCCATGGGACTCTTTTTCATTTAATATTTGTTAAAAAAAATTGATAAATATATTTGGATAGTTTAAAAAAAGCACTACATTTGTACAAATCAAACTAACAGCAAAGAGTATTTACCCCTGTAAATCAATTAAATTTATATATCATGAAAAAAATCTTTATCACCTTCACATTTTTATTCGCATTAATGTCATTAGAAGGTTTTGCACAAAAAGCAAAACGTGCAACTGTTTTCACCAATGACAATAATTACGATGCTCAAGTCATAGCTGTCGGTACTACTGGCACCAAATATATTTATGTCACAGGAACTGGCAAGAAATTGGAAGGCGCCGTATTTCAGGCTCAACAAAACGCCATCCACGCATGTATCTTCAAAAATATCCCTGGCACTCCTAATGCAGACGGCGTACCTCAATTGTACGATTCTCCAGAACCAAAGGCAGAAGACATCGCTTTCTTCGACGACTTCTTCGCACCTGAAGGATTGTTCTTCAACTTCATTGCAAACCGCAGCACCATCAAACCAGAAAACAAAGACATTGTAGACCTTGGAAAAGGCTACTACCAGGTAAAATTAAAAGTACAAGTAAACTACGACCAACTCAAGCAATACCTTGTTGATAATGGAAAAGTCAAAGCTTTTGCAGCAGACTTAAACGGTA
Source organism: Bacteroidales bacterium (assembly GCA_045612025.1). Taxonomy (GTDB): domain Bacteria; phylum Bacteroidota; class Bacteroidia; order Bacteroidales; family F082; genus Limimorpha. Next base: position 12,701 of record JAZKYG010000063.1, on the reverse strand, counting down.
TAGCAAAACCAAAAATGATCATCTTCCCTTCTGATGACTGGTGCAGAAACGCTGGCTTCACAGACAGCAACGGTGCTGTAGATTATGACAAGGCGCTTTCTGACGACAACCTCCGCGACATGATCGCTGCTTTCGAAGGTTTCATGAGCAAAGCTGGTTACAGCATCAATAACTTACGCCAAGAACTCAACGATTACAAGACATCACAGGCTTACGACCTCGCTGAAGAATACGGCAACGAAAAAGCCGCTTCTATGAAAGACTTGCTCTCATCAGCAGTACGCGCTGACATGCGTATAGAATTCGACTATCGCGTCAAGAATGAAGCCGGAAAACAATTCGTTGAATTCAACATCGGTGTTTACGATGCTGCTTCCAACAAATCACTCTTCTCTAATGTAGCACGCGGAACAGCAGTATCTGGAAACGCCCAACTCGTAAACCAACTCAAAGAAGCCATCCAAAACATCCAAGACCATTTCCTCACACAGATCAACGACAAATTCGCTATGATGGCTGAAGAAGGCCGTGAAATCATCGTGATCTGCGATAGATTCGAATCATCAAGCATCACATATAACACAAGCTTCGACGGCGACAAACTATCTCTCATTATCGCTGACTATATAGAGTCTGAGATAATTGAAGGCACTGGTTTCTCAACAGACCAATCTTCTGCTAACAAGTTGAAATTCTCTCAAGTACATATCCCTCTCTTCAAAGAGAAGAAAAACAGAAGAACTGGCAAAATCGTCAAGTCAGCACAATATGCAAAAGACTTCGGTGACGGTCTCGCTGAATATATCACAGAAATAACAAATGAGCCATGCCGTGTTGAAGCACGCGGCGTCGGTAAAGTATTCATCACTTTAGGATTAGATGTTACAGAGGAGGAATAAAATATGAAAAAGATTTTAATTATAGCATGTACATTATTTCTTGCCTTACCTTTATTTGCGCAAGAAAACAAAACAAATGACAACAAGCAGATGATATCCATTTCCGCATTCATGGATGTTGAAATGGATATCCCTGTCGCCGCAAAAAATATCCTTAAAGATAGAATGACAAAAGCTATCTTAAAGAACGGTTTAAGCAGTACAGAAGGTGAACGTTTCATCATGATCGCAGACGTCAATGAACTAGGCAAAGAAACAACAGCGACAGCTCCAGTAATGCATGTCGTCGAATTGGAAGTGACTTTCTACATTGGCGATGCTATCACTGGAACATTATTCTCTCAAGGTTCCACAATCGTAAAAGGAGCTGACGAATCTGAAAGCAAAGCTTATTTAAGTGCATTGAAGAAAATCAAAGTTACAGACCCTGTACTCAAAAAAATGATTGCTCAAGCAAAGGATAACATAATCAACTATTACGATGTAAAGTGTGACGCTATCATTGCAGAAGCTCTCAAACAAGCTAAAAACCAAGAGTTTGACCAAGCTCTCTTTGAATTGTCAAGAATACCTAACGAATGCGAAGAGTGTTACAATAAATCAACCCCTCATTTTAACAATATCTACCAACAAAAGATAGACCTTGAAGGCACCGCGCTTCTCACCAATGCCAGAAACGAATGGATCCAAGGTCAAAATACTGATGCCGCCAATAAAGCAGGCGAATTCTTGGTCCAGATAAACCCACAAAGTTCTGCATATAAAGAAGCTGATGAACTCTTCAACAAAATAGAAAAACACATCTTGGAATTCGAGCAGAGAGAATGGAATTTCAAAATGAAACAATACCAAGATGAAATAGATTTCAGAAATCAGCAATATCAGGATGAGGTAAATTACAAAACGACCAAAATTCAAAATGAAAAAGAAGTAAAATTAACTAGATTAACTTACAGACATTATAATATTAATGCCATTTTAGGTTGGTTGTCTTCACGTTAAAAACAAACATCATTATTAATTTATGAAAAAGATTTTTACTACTGTAATCTTAGTCATCATATTGAGCATTCCTGCTTTAGCTCAGAAAGCAGTTGAAGCCACTGATGATTTTACAACATATAATCGCAATAGCGTTTCTGTTATTACCATTAATTATAATGACCAATACGATGATTTCTTCTCATCATTGGTAAACAGTTTTGATATAGGTTATAAATTTGACATCAACAATATCAAAACAAAGAACATCGTATTAAACGGCAAACGTACTACTCCTATCGATCACACCACATGGGCTCCTGCAATATCTGCTGCAAAAAGCAATTCATCATCCGATTTATCAAGCATGTTTGACAAATATCTCAATCAACTGCTCAACAACGTCGGATCTAAAGTGGAAGCTAACGAATCTTTTGTCAACACCGTCCTTTCTCATCTTAATGAGAATAATGTTGGCAAAGAAATTTTCGACTACATCTTTGCTCCAACAAAAGAAGGTGTATTCACACGCAGAATTATTGACGATCGCGGATTATGGAATGCCTCTGACAATGAATACTTAGAATCTCAAATGCAACAAGTCAACACATTTGGTCAAAATGGCGAGTTACTTTTGAAAAACAGTTACATAGTGGTATTTGACATGAAAAACCCTAACAAAAATGTTGTTGTAACAAAAGACAAATACGGTAACACAAATAAATCTTATAATTGGAGCGCCAATGTCTTAGCATACGTATTCACTATCGCTAATGCAGAGGATGTCGTCAACGACATTCTCGAAAACATGTGGATTTACAACACAGACGATGCGGCGACAAAAGCCGCTAAAAGACAGGCTTACAAAGACCTCAAAGTCGAAATGGAACTCGTCGCCGCTGTAGGTTTAAACAAAACTGACGAACATCTTGATGTAGCTTTGGAATCAACATACGATGACCTTCTGACTCGCCTTGAGCAAAAGATTGAAGATTGGCAAGTCATATTTGACTGTCAAACTGTTAGACCTTACATCACAGCCAATGCAGGCATTAAAGAAGGTGTCAAAAACGCACAACGTTATGCTATCTATAAACAAGTCTTCGACAAGGAAACTAAAACAGTAGAATTAAAACGTCAAGGCTATGCACGTGCTACAGAAGTCGCTGACAACGCAAAAGTTGCTGACGGACAAAACGACACCACATATTTCTACAGAATATCAGGCATGTCAGTTTTAAAAGGCACTGAAATCATGAAACAAAGCAATGACTTACGTATGGGATTCCACGCCAATTTAAACATAAGCTCATTCTCTACTATCGACTTCGGAATTGACTATCTTGCTTATATTCAAAAGAACGGCATCAGCCACTATGCATTACTTAATGCCGGTTATGATTTGGATTTGTTAGATTTATATGATGCTACATTCTTTAACCTTTCTGTAGGTTATATGTTAGGATTAAAGTTCAAGACTCTCCTTGAAATCCAACCTTTTGCAACAGCTGCCCTCGATATTGTTGACGCAGCATTCCTAACCGACGATGATGATATCATGGATTATACAGCTTACTATGCAAATGGTGGTGTACGTGTTGTACTTAACACATTCTACCCATTCCAATTATACGCACAAGGAAGTTTCTCATTCAAGTTTTCTGAAGGAAGGGACTACTATTACAATGGCGGTTATAATCGTTACGGAGGTATTGGTCTCGGTGCTGGTTTCAGATACTGCTTCTAATATCTAAAAATATCAAATCAAAAAAACAGCAAGGAGTCTGATGATTCCTTGCTGTTTTTTTTAATAAGTTATTATCATAAGTTTATACAAAAGATTCAGTGTGTTGAGTTTTGCGGAATTCTATTTCCAAGAATAAAAGATGTAACTGACGATGTCAACGCATCATTACGATTCATATTGTTTGGAGATAAATTAGTGGAAATAAAAAAAGCTGACCTTTCAGTCAGCTTTCTTGGTGGTACCAGCGAGATTCGAACTAGCGACACATGGATTTTCAGTCCATTGCTCTACCAACTGAGCTATGGTACCTCCGTTGTTTTGCAGTGCAAAGATACAACATTTTTTAATACTGCAAACAAAAAAATATATTTTTTTTAAAATTTATTTTTATTCATTCATTATCAGTATATTTGCAAAAAAAATATAATGAGTTTGATTTTAACGATTGATATTGGAAATACTAGAGCAAAATATGCTGTTTTTGACAATGACAGCATAATAGAGACCGCTGTATTCAACCCTTATAACAATGATTTAAAACAACTTACAAAAAGACTGCCAGATATAAGCAAATGTATAATATCATCTGTAGGCGGCAAAATAGAAGAATGTAAAGAACAGTTACAAAATATAGAGATTGTCACACTTTCTGGCGACATTTCTCTACCTTTCAAGTTAAATTACGACAAAAAACAAATTGGAAGCGACAGATTAGTAGCTGTTGCAGCTGCTATGATGGAGAAACCGAGCCAAAATAATCTGGTAATCGACATTGGAACCTGCATCACCTACGACATCATAACATCTGATAATGTTTATCACGGAGGACCTATTAGTCCTGGCATCAATTTACGATTCAAGGCAATGAATGATTATACAGAAAAGCTTCCGTTATGCACACCTGACAAAGAAGAGTTAAAATTAATTTGCAATTCCACGGAAGAGTGTCTCAAATCAGGAGTAATTCTCGGCATTTCCCTTGAAATTGAAGGTTTTATAAAAAGATTTTCAAACATTTATGAAATGTTAAACGTTTTTATTATAGGTGGAGACAATATTTTCTTTGAAAATCAGTTAAAAAATTGCATATTTGCAGACTCAAATTTTACATTTAAAGGTTTAAGATATATCCTTAATTATCAATGAAATATAAAAACACTAAATATTTTTTATTAGGTTTTATCATTTTTATGATAAATCTTAATGTCATTGCGCAATCTGATTTAAGCACACCATATTCCAGATTCGGTTTAGGCGACATTTACACAGGTTCGCCAAGCACTATGCTAAAAGGAATGGGCGGCGTTGCTAACGCAATGAGCAACAATTGCTTGTTAAACCCAAACAACCCAGCATCATACACTGCTATCGACTCATTGTCACTTTTATTTGATGCAGGATTCTATATCAAAGCTGCTTCTTTCTCAACAACAAACAGTACCGCAAGCGGATCAAACGCTTCCTTCGATTATACCAGCATCGGTTTAAGCGCAACAAAAAGATGGAAAATCGGTCTTGGCATCATGCCTTACACAAACAGAGAATATAACGTCATCACCGAACACAACGGTCCTGGATCATACAACATCGCATTCCAAGGTGAAGGCGGATTGAACAGAGTATTCTTCGCCAACGGCGTCAAAATAACCAAAAACTTATCAGTAGGCGTGACAGGTTCTTATATCTTCGGAACATTATTAGACAACACATCTATCTACTACCCAGACTCAACATCATTCCTCAATGGAAAACGCTCAATAACAATGAGAGTCAGCGACTTCAAACTCGACTACGGTGTGTTATACAAATTGCCTATCAACAAATACAACATCACTCTCGGTTTCACTTACTCTCAGGGATCTCAGATTTCATCAGAAAGAGATATTTTCATCAGAAGCATGTTCAAAGGTTTCGAAAACCAAGTAGAATCACCTATCGATACATTAAAATACGTTGAAAACGAAAAGGTTGGCATCACAATTCCAGACGGATTCGGTTTTGGTATAAGTTTTGACAACAAAGATGGTCTTATCCTAGCAGCAGACTTCAACTGGGCAGGATGGGAAGGCTTTACAATGAACGGCGTCAACGATTCTTTACAGAACGCATGGAATGTCGCAATAGGCGCTTCTTATAAACCAAAGTCAACTTCTATCTCAAAATATCACAAGAAGATGACATACCGAGCAGGTTTACATTTCGATCAGACATATTATAATATCTATGGAGAATCCATTAACAAATATGGTCTAACATTTGGTTTGGGATTGCCTGTACCACGTTCATTGACATCATTCAATGTAGCCTTTGAAGTAGGCACAATGGGTACGATCAAAAACAATCTCGTAAAAGAAAACTATTTCAACATCTCCGTAAGCATGTCTATCAACGACAGATGGTTCATCAAAAAAAGATATCAATAATAATTCACAAAAAATATTAAAGTCAAAATGAAAATTAGAAGATTTTTACTATTAGGTTTAACATTCTTCCTCTTAGGAAATGTTACAACAAAAGCACAAGACTGTGAAACTGACTATTCATTGTATCGTGAATACATCGGTCACTGGAAACAAGCTAAGTATAATCCAAACAACATCAATCCACAGATGATCACATCATGGAGAAATGTTTACAACAACTGTCCAGACTTAAGACAAAACACATATCTCGACGGTGTTACAATCATGACTTACGCTTTCATCAGACCAGAAAAGAATGCTGAAATAAAAGACAAATACGTTGATACTCTCGTTATGATTTACGACAAGAGAGCTCAATATTTCCCAAACGGCAAGAACGGTTCTCAAATCGGTAACATCATGGGCCGTAAAGGTATCGACATTTACACTTGGGCACCTCACCGTTACGAAGAAGCTTACAACGCTCTTAAACAAGCTATCGATTTAGACGGCAACAACAGCAACTATGCTTTCATCGACACTTATTTCCCAATCGTTATCAAGATGGTACAAAACGGCAAATTGGAAGAAAGCACAATCTTAGAAGAATACAGCCGCCTTATGGAAATCGTTGACTATAACATCCAAGTCAACACTGAAATGGCAAACGAAAAGCTTCTCAACAACTTCAGCGCTACAAAAAGCAACCTCGACCTCGCTGTTCAACCTTACGCTAACTGCGAAGACTTGGTACGTATCTACCAACCTAAATTCGATGCAGATCCTGAAAACGTCGAATTGTTGACAAAGATCGCTGAAACATTAGAAAAGAGAAAATGCGACGACTCACCATTATATCTCGCTGTTGCCGTTAACTTACACAAAGTAAACCCTTCTCCAGAATCAGCTTACTTGATTGGCAAGAAATATCTCGCTGAAAAGGACTACAACCAAGCAGCAACATACCTCCTTCAATCAACAAAGAGCACAAACAACGAATGGGCTTATCAATCATATATCTACCTCGCTCAAATCATGAATATGAACAAGAGCTACGAACAAGGTCGTACATATGCAAAAAAAGCTCACGAATTAGATAAGACAAAAGGCGAACCTTTCATCATCATCGGCAACTTGTATGCAGCAAGTTCAAAAGAATGCGGCACCAGCGAAGTTGAAACAAAAGCAGTTTTCTGGGCAGCTGTTGACCAATTCGAAAAAGCAAAAGCATTAGACCCTTCAGTTACAGCAAAAGCTAACGAACTCATCAATGCTTACTCACACTCATTCCCATCAGTTGAAATTCTTTTCTTCAACGGCTATGAAGAAGGTCAAGAATATTCACTTGAAAACTGCTGGATCGGTGGAAAGACAAAAGTAAGAGCAGCTAAAAACTAATTAAGCCTAAAGACTAACGACAAAGGCTAAAGTCTTTAAAATCTTGAAAAAACTTTTAAAAATATTTTTAGGAATCAACATCATAGCCAATATGGTTATGGTGTTGTTTTCTTGTGAAAACTCCTTAGATAAAGTCAAGGAATTCATTGACACCGACACCATCAACGGAGTGTTGGCTTATAATGTCGTCTTCACTAGAAGCGACTCCGGATTGGTGCAGGCCAGACTTCTGGCACCGGTAATGCACAGCACAGAAGGAGACAGCGCAATATTGGAATTCCCTAAAGGATTCACAGCCTATCTCTATGAAAAGAACGAACATCCATCAACAAGGATAAGTGGAAAATACGGAATACGATACGAGGAAGAAGAACTGCTGTTTGCAAAAGACAGCGTCAAAGTGGAGAACCTGAACACACAAGAAACCATGCTCACAAACACCTTATATTGGAATCAAAAGACAAAAAAAATATATACACGCAATACAGTCAAAATCACAAGTCCCGACAAGATTGTATACGGCGACAGCCTTAATGCCAACGAAGATTTCTCGCAAAGAGTCATTCACGGCATGAGGGCCACATTAGAAATAGACGAGGAAGAATAAACACAATAACAATGAGTGACATATATATAGTAATATTTTCATTGCTAGCATCTGCTATATTCTCCGGAACAGAGATAGCATTCTTGAGCACCAACAGATTACAGCTGGAATTGGATTTAAAGAAAAACAATTTCTCAGCCAAGATCATCAATAAATTCTTCAAGAACCAATCTCAATTCATCGGATGCCTGCTGTTATGCAACAATATCGCCAATGTTGTTTACGGTATCGCCATAGCAAGAATATTAGAACCTTGGATCATTGACATCTTGCCAGAGATATTGACAAACGACTTTATGGTGTTATTATGCCAGACAATATTATCGACATTGCTAGTACTCATCACAGGAGAGCTTATGCCTAAAATCATCTTCGGCATCAATCCTAACAAAAGCATGAAATTCTTCGCACTGCCAGCAATGCTTCTGTTTATAATCCTCTACCCTATCATTCTGATATTTATAGGCATCTCCGAACTGGTAATCAAATTCGTTCTTCGCGTAGACATACCTCACGAAGAATACAAACTCAACACTGTCGACTTGAACGACTACCTTAAAGAGTACGCCAACCCTGATGAGGCCAACGAAGACATACAACAAGGAATAGAACTGTTCCAGAACGCCATCGATTTCCATAATGTAAAACTGAGAGAATGTATGGTGCCACGTACTGAGATTCAGGCCATCGACATAGAAGACACAATCGAAGAAGTGAAGGCTGTATTTGAGGAAACCAAGCATTCAAAATTATTGGTATTCGAGAACAACATCGACAATATCATCGGATACATACATACCAACGACATACTTACAAAGACAACAGACTTAAGGTCTAAAATCAGACCGATACAGTTTTATCCTGAGACATATTCAGCGCAGGAACTTCTTAAGAAACTATCTAAAAAACGTCAGAGCATCGCAGTCGTCGTCGATGAATTCGGAGGCACATCCGGCATCATCAGCATCGAAGACCTGATAGAAGAAATCTTCGGTGAAATAGAAGACGAATACGACGTTGAAGATGTCGTGGAAAAGACAATAAACACCGATGACTACATCTTCTCGGCAAGGTTAGAAATTGATTATCTTAACAAAAACTACAAATTCAATTTCCCTGAATCCGACGATTATGAAACACTTGCAGGTTACATAATTCATTATCATGAAAGTATTCCGCAAATAGGTGAAGAAATAGTGATAGGAAATTATATTTTCAAGATAATCAAAGCCACAGATACACGACTAGAAGAAGTGGAAATCAAGAATAATCAATAAGTTAGAAGACATAAAAAACCTTTTGTAAGCATAGATTATTTTTTTTATAAAAATGTCGATTATATCGAATGGTTTTGTAAATTTGCACACTTAATAAAAACTCTAGAAAAAGAATAAATAAATTAAATAATATCATAGAATTATGGCAGCAATTGGAAACATTAGAAAGCATTATGGATTGTTAGTCGTCATCGTAGGTATCGCTCTCTTAGCATTCGTTTTAGGCGACCTTTTCAAGAGCACTAACAGCAGAAGAACAACAAACGTAGCTACTGTTGGCAATGAAAAAATCACTTATCAAGATTATAGCAACTTAGTCAATATGAATCTTGAAAACGTGAAAGCACAAAACGGTGGTTCTTTAAGTTCAGAAGACAACTACTTCGTACATGCTAACACATTAGAACAAATGATCAGAGACATCATCATGAAAAACGAATACAAAAACCTCGGTCTCGTTGTTACAGGTGATGAATTATACGATCAATTCTTAGGCGAAAACCCAAATCAATACGTAGTTCAAAGCTTCACAAATCCTGATGGAACATTCAACAGAGAACTCATCGAAACTTACATCAGAGAATTCCAATCACTCACTCCAGAGATGAAATCAAACTGGCTCAACTTTGAACGCGCTATCAAAGAAGACAGATTAAACACAAAATACGAAACTCTTTTGAAAAAAGGTTTCTACCTCCCAAGCAAATTCGCAGCTCGTATTTACTCAGACAAAAACGACAAGACTTCAGCTGAAGTTTATGCAGTACGTTACAATACAATAGCTGACTCAACAGTTGTTGTTAACGATGCTGACAACAAAGCATTCTATAACAACAACAAAAACAAATACCAAACAGAAGCAACTCGCAGCATCGACTATATCGTTTTCGAAATCAACCCATCACAAGCCGACGTTGAATATTCAAGAAACTTCGTCAACGAACTTAAAAACGATTTCGCTCAAGTTGAAAACGCAGCTAACTTCGTAAACGCTAACTCAGATCTCCCATACGACAGCACATGGATGTCAAGAAAAGACGTTCCTGCTGAATTGGAATCAGTTATCTTCGACAGCAACAATGGCGTAGGTTTCGTTTATGGTCCTTACGAACATGAAGGTTACTACAACGTCGCTAAGATCGTTGCTAAAGAAACTTACTCAGCTGACTCTGTAATGGTTCGCCTCGCAGTTGTAGCTCACGAAATCACTCCAAGCACAGCAACATACCAAAACGTATTCGCTGAAGCTAACAGATTCGTTACAGAAAACACAACAGCAGAAGAATTCAACAAAGCTATCGAAGAACAAGGTCTCAACAAACGTACATATCCTAACTTGAGAACAAACACAAACTATATCACTGGTATCAGCAACGCTCGTCAAATCGTTCGCTGGGCATTCGATCAAGAAACAAAAGTCGGTGATATGTCAACAATATTCGACCTCGACAACATGTACGTCGTAGCAGTTCTTACAAAAGCTGTTAAAGAAGGTTACACTCCAGCAGAAGAAATCGCTGAACGTTACGAATTCGTTATCAAGAAAGAAAAGAAAGGCGCTATGTTAGCAGAACAAGCTAAAGCTTTCGGTGGCGACTACCAAAAGATGATCGACGAATTAAAAGGTGAAAAAACAACTGTTGAAAACGTAACATTCGAAGGTCGCGGCTTCGGCAACTTCGGCGTTGAAGACAAAGTCATCGGTACAGTCATCGGCATGAAAGAAGGTGAAACATCAGAACCAATCGTTGGCGGTAACGGTCTCTACGTTGTTAAAGTTACAAAAGAAACTCCAGCTGAAACAGCAGATCACAGCAACATCGTAAGAGAACAACGCACAAGATTCAACAACCAAATCCTTAACAACTCAGCTTACTCAGCTCTTAAGGACAATGTTAAGATTGAAGACAACAGCATCTTATTCTATTAATAACATAAACATGAAACGAAAAAATCCGGTTCAGAAATGAATCGGATTTTTTTATTTTAAAAAAAAGGTATAATAGACAAAAACAGTTGGTAAAATCATTATAAAACAATGTTTATCAATTGAATATAGTAACTTTGATGAAAACGCTTTCATCAAAGTTATTATTTCCGTGCTACGCACTCCACCACCTGCCTAGAAACTATCGTCCCTAACGGGACTTGTTTTTGTTGTGAATTTTAAAATATAAATAAAAAAAGAATCTCAAAAATTCAAAATCTCAAAATCTCAAAAACTCAAAAGTTCTGAAGTTCTGAGATTCTGAGATTCTGAGATTTTGAGATTCTAAATTCCTCTATAAGCCTTCTCCCAGTTCCAGGCAGAAAGTGTCATCTCATCGAGTTTACGTTCTGCTTTCCAACCTAATTCATTATTCGAATATGTAGGGTCTGCCCAGACCTTCTCTATGTCGCCAGCACGTCTGCCGACGATTTCATAATTCAATTTAACGCCTGATACCTTTTCGAAAGACTTTATCACATCCAAGACAGAATAACCCGTTCCTGTTCCAAGGTTAAATATCTCGAAAGGATTCTTCATCTTTTCATTTATCATTCTCTCAACAGCGATGACGTGAGCCTTTGCAAGGTCCATGATATGGATGTAGTCGCGTATTGCTGTTCCGTCATGAGTTGGATAGTCGCTGCCGAACACCTTGAGGCACTCTCTTATTCCGTAGCCTGTCTGTGTGATATATGGCATAAGGTTGTTAGGCACGCCTAGAGGCAACTCGCCTATCAATGCGCTGTCGTGAGCGCCGACAGGATTGAAATATCTGAGAGCTATTGCATTCAAGCCTTTGTATGCATTTATTGACTCGGAGATAATCTCTTCCGCAATCTGTTTGGTGTTGCCGTAAGGACTCTCCGCCTTCTTGATAGGAGCTGTCTCCGACACTGGCAGATGCTCAGCGTCAGGCTGTCCGTAGACAGTACATGAAGATGAGAACACCAAGTTCTGCACCTTATATTTATTCATCGACTCAAGGATATTCATCAGAGAGTCAAGATTGTTGCGGTAATATTTTATAGGCTGCTCCACCGACTCGCCCACTGCCTTATGAGCAGCGAAGTGGATGACGCCTTTGATGTCTTTATGACGTGAAAAGAAATCATCTGTGAGAGCCTGATTTGCGAGGTCGAACGACTCGAACTCTGGACGTATGTCTGTTATCTTCTCTATTGAATCGAGGACATCAACACGTGAGTTGAACAAAGCATCGACGATGACGACCTCGAAGCCTTTACTTTGCAGTTCCACAACGGTATGGGAACCGATATAACCTGTTCCGCCTGTGACTAATATTTTCATCTTAATATTTTTTAAGCAATAAATTCTAATATTGCGGTTGTTACATATTCAAGCTTTTCATCAGTGAACTCAGTGTGCATTGGAAGAGCGAT
>JAZKYG010000062.1:0-22205 GCA_045612025.1 Bacteroidales bacterium | reverse complement strand
AAGTCCCGATAGGGACGACAGACCATAGGCAGGTGCAAGTGCGAAGCACGCAGCGCCTGCAAACAGTGACCGTCCGATTTCAAAGCTAAACGCTGAAAACTGACTGCTAAAAAATCTGTTGTCTGTAGTCTGTAGTCTGTTGACTTTTTATTATCTTTGCATATTTATTTTTATATATAAATATGAATAAATAACATAATGGTTCTCAATGGCTTATTATGTTGTGACAATATACTCTATGGGACAAATATCTACAAGAAAACAGCTTGAGAAGATTCTTTCTGAAAAGATAGTGGTTTTGGATGGTGCTTTCGGCACTGAAATACAGAGAATGGATAACACTTTGTTATCTCCTTACGAACCTTTAAATGCTACCAACAGCGAACTCGTCAAGAGAGTGCATCGCTCGTATGTCGAAGCTGGTTCAGATATCATCTCGACCAATTCGTTCAACTGTTCTTATCTTGAACTTTTAAAGCATGGCTTCGGAAAAGAAGAAATCGACAACCTTAATGTCTTGGCGGCAAAGAATGCAAAAGAAGTAGCTGCTGAATATGAGCGCGACGTCTTTGTTGCAGGTTCTGTCGGACCAACATCACAGTCGTTATCATTAAGAACCATAGACTTCGATGAGATGGCAGAATCATATAAAGCTCAGATTTCATCACTCATAAAAGGCGGCGTCGACTTGATATTAGTCGAGACTTGCTTCGATGCGAAGAACATAAGAGCTGCCGTCTATGCTTATCTCACTTCATTATCAGCCTTGAACCTAACTACAGATGACGTGCCTTTGATGGTTTCGGTCACTCTTACAGAACAAGGCAATCTGTTATCAGGTCACACTGTTGACCTCGTATGGCAGATGATAAAACACGCCAAACCGCTTTCATTCGGATTGAACTGTGGCTTCGGCTTCGAGAGAGCTGCTGAACTTGTGTTGAAATTGCAAAATATCCCAACAAACGTTTCTCTCTATCCTAACGCCGGTCTCCCTGACCTCGACGGAAGATATACAGAGTCATGCGCCGACTTCAACAGGAGAGCTAACGTCCTCGCAAAAGAAGGTCGCATAAACCTCATCGGCGGTTGCTGCGGCACAACACCAGAACATATACAAACGATAAAAAATGCTGTCGATGGCATTGCTCCAAGAGCCATTCCTCAGCAAGAAATACATAAGAAATTCAGCGTAATCGGTGAGAGATGTAATGTGGCTGGTTCAAAGAAATTCAGAGAACTCGTTAATGAAAACTTGCAAGACGCAGTTTCTGTTGCGGTTTCTCAGGTGGAGTCTAAAGCCGATGTCCTCGACGTCTGCTTCGACCATCCGGATATCGATGCGTCAATGATGAAAGACTTCATCGAGTTGTTGTCAGCATCATCAGTGGCATTCACTCCAACGATGATTGACTCATCAGACTTCGACACTTTGGTGTTGGGAGTCAAGAGTTCGATGGTGAAGCCTATCGTCAATTCAATATCTTTGAAAGAAGGCGAGACAGAATTCCTCAGAAGAGCTACCGAGTTCTTCCGTCTCGGCACAAAAATCATCTTGATGCTCGCTGACGAACAAGGCCAGGCTGACACTTACGAGAGAAAGATAGAGATAGCAGATAGAATCGTTAAGTTGGCAAAATCAGTAGGATTTGATGTTGATGATATCCTTATTGACCCTAACGTATTGACAATCTGTACAGGTATAGAGGCACATAGATATTATGGCAGAGACTATATCCTTGCCACACGTTGGATAAATCAGAATCTAGGCACACATGTCACAGGCGGCGTAAGCAATTTGTCATTTGCTTTCAGAGGCAATACTGCTGTGAGAAACCTATTGAATTCTGTATTCGTTCATCTCGCCAAAAGAGAAGGTCTCGACTATGTTATCATAAATCCTAATGCGATAATCGCTGAAGAGAATATCGAACCAGAAGCATTTGCTGCGGCTAAAGCAGCTATCGAAGGCGAAAGCGACGGCTCTGACTTGATAAGATTCGTCTCTAAAGACGTTGAAGTCAAGAAAGAGAAAAAAGAACTCACAACAGAAGAGAAATTGTCGGATGCAGTAGCAAACGGTAACTCTACCAAAGCTGCTGAGTTGACAGTTCTCATCTTGTCAGAAGGCGGAACATTCCAAGGCGTCGTCAATGATATCTTGATGCCGGCTATGACATCATTAGGACAGCGTTTTGAAGAAGGCAAGGTGTTTCTCCCATCATTGGTGAAGGCAGCATCTGCTATGAACGCAGCGATGGATGTCTTGAACACAACAGTCACTTTCACCGATACGTCAAAGAAAAAAGTCACGCTCGCTACAGTATATGGCGACGTTCACGATATAGGCAAGAATATTGTCGGCACAGTGTTGAAGAGTTCCGGCTTTGAAGTTGAAGACCTCGGCATACAGGTGCCAGCGGAAAAAATCGTCGAGTCAGCGAAGACATCGCAGGCTGTATGCTTGAGCGGTCTCATCACACCATCGTTGACACAGATGATAAAAGTGTTGGAACAACTCAACGAGGCAGGATTGTCGATACCAGTCATCGTCGGTGGTGCTGCTACATCAAAGCTTCATACCGCACTTAAAATGGCTCCTGTGTATAACGGACCTGTGGCAAAGGCAACGACAGCGATAGACACCGTCAATCTTGTAAACAGACTCAGCGACCATCAGGCATGTCTGAGCTTGTATGAAGAACAAGAGGCGATACGTCGTCAAAAGTCAGAGAACCTTACACTTGAAGATTATGCTTCTTTGGAGATATCTGTTCCAGAGCATGAGGCTTACAAACCAAACAGAGAAGGTGTCTTCACTATTAAGCCTACGATAGAAGAAGTCTTGCCATTCATAGACTGGGCTTATTTCTTCTTCTCATTACAGTTCTACGGAAAATATCCAGAGCTGTTAGAAAACAATGCTGAGGCAAAGCTGGTGTTTGAACACGCACAAGAGGTCTTGGCGAAGATAATTGCGGACAAGAGCCTTTCTATAGAAGTGAGATTCGGTGTCGTGAAGGCAAACAATTTAGGTGATGATGTCGTGAGATTATCAGACGGTTCTAGAAGTGTTGAGCTTCCAATGTTGAGACGTCAGACCAAGATGCAAGACAGCGTTTCCATAGCAGACACTGTTGGAAGTGAAGATTATCTTGGAGTATTCGCTTTGTCGGCAGGCATCGGTTTGTCGAAACTGATGTCGGAGGCAGCGACACCATACGACGCCTTGATTGTCAAGCTTCTTGCGGACAGACTCACAGAAGCGACAGGAGAATACATCCATTATATAACACGTTCCGACTATTGGGGTTTCGACAAGTCAGCGTTCTCATTTGATGAAAAACAATATCAAGGAAGAAGAATGTGCTTCGGTTATCCGGCATGCCCTGACCATTCATTGAAAAAACGCGTCTTTGAATTCTTGGAAGTTGAGCAACATACAAATATGAGACTTACCGACAGTTATATGATAACGCCGGAAGAGTCGTTATGCGGATTGATTACTTCAAGAGGCGGATACTTTTCAGTGGGACGCATTGATGAGAAACAACTCGAACATTATTCTAAATACGCAGGATTGTCTGTGGAAAAATTGAAAGAGATATTACCTAACAACATATAAGATGAAAGTAATTGATATTTATAATTCTTTGCAAACGACTGGAAAGAAAGGCTTTTCGATAGAGATATTGCCTCCTGTGAAAGGAACGAGTCTTGATGATATCGAGAAGTCGTTGCTTCCTATCATACCATTAAGACCGCAGTTTATAAACATCACCTTTCATGCTCCGGTAAGGAAGTTCGTTAATAATGATAATGGCACTACCTTGGTGGAGTCGCATCCGAGAACGGCGACAGCTGCTGTGGCAGGAGCGCTCAAGAGAAGGACAGGTATCGAGGTAGTACCTCATCTTGCTTCGGCTGCCTATACCAAACTGCAGCTTGAAGACTTTGTCATCGACTTCTCATACGAAGACCTTGACAATATCTTCGTGATACGTTCCGACAAAGACCCTCTCGACTCAAGATTCAGAGTGAATCCTTTCGGCCATAGCAACGCAGAAGGACTGGTTGAGCAGATAGCAAATCTCTCGAAAGGAATATATCACGATAAATTCGTCAAAGACCCGACACCATTGAATTTCTGCCTCGGCGTGGCTGCTTATCCAGAGAAACATCAGGAAGCAGATAGCTTAGAGGAAGATATAAAATATCTTAAACAAAAAGTCGATAAGGGTGCATCATATATAGTGACACAGATGTTCTTCGATAATGATAAATTCTATTCTTTTGTCGATAAATGTAATAAGGAAGGTATCAATGTGCCTATTATCCCAGCACTAAAACCATTGTCGTTGGCATCGCATCTTGAGACGCTTCCAAACACATTCAGCATCAGTATGCCAAAAGAATTGGAAGAAGCGATACTGAAAGTGGCTGACGATAAAGACGCCGTCAAGAAAGTAGGTATGGAGTGGTGCTTGAGACAATCCGAAGATCTGTTGCGACAAGGATTCCCTCTCATTCATTATTTCACTATGGGAAGAATGTACGACTTGTCAAAAAATCTTAGTGAGATTTTTTGATAGTTAGGAGTTAGGAGTTAGGAATTGGAACTGGCATAAAATTTGTATTTTTCATAACCCTTTAATAACAAATAATTAACATAATATTATCAACTATTTATGAAGAAGATAACATCATTATTTTTACTTCTTGCTTTATTAACATTATCATACAATATTTTTGCAACTGAAGTAGGATCTCCTGCTGAACCTGAGATTAAGGGTAAAGTTATAGATATAGAGACTGATGGACCGCTTGAATATGCGACCGTTAGTCTTTTTAATTCCATTGACTCTACACTCGTAACAGGTGTCATCACTGATATGAATGGAGATTTCATGCTTAAGGCTAAACCTGGCAAATATTATGTGGTTGTGCAGTTTATGGGTTATGAACCTAAGACTATCAATATAAACCTTAAAGTAAAGACGGATCTTGGAAAAATCGTTATGCATCCAGACTCAGCATTGCTTGAAGAGGTTGAGGTTGTTGCTGAGAAAAGCACCATGTCGATGACTCTGGATAAACGTGTCTTCAACGTAGGCAAGGACGTGAGCAGTACTGCTGGCAATGCTATCGAAGTTCTTGACAACATCCCTTCAGTCAATGTTGACGTTGAAGGTAACGTCAGCCTTCGTGGTGATAGCGGCGTGCAGATCTTGGTCGATGGTAAGGTATCCGGTCTCGCTGGCGTCAGCACACAAGACGCTCTTCGCAGTCTCCAGGCTGATATGATAGAGAAGATTGAAGTCGTGACAAACCCTTCAGTGCGTTACGATGCAGAAGGTACAGCAGGTATCATCAATATCGTTCTTAAGAAAGACAAACGTAAGGGTTTCAACGCTTCCGTTGACCTCCGCGGCGGATTCCCAGTACAATGGGGCGAGAAGTTCATCAAAGAAGACTTCCCATTCCAGACAGGTGTAGGCGCTAGCCTTAACTACAGATTCAAGAAATTCAATGTCTTCGCAAACTATAACTTCAACTATCGTGATGATATCAGCGACGGTTATACTATGACTGAATATTTTGAAGACTGTATCTACGACCCAGCACTCAAAAACCATGATGACGCTACTCAGATAACAGAGCAGCTTACATATCGTAACAGAAATAGAAAAGGTCATAACGTGCGTGGCGGCTTCGACTATTATTTCACAGATAACGACATCCTTACATTCAGTACAATGTATCGTCAGTCGAAAGGTCATAACACACCAAGCGTTACTTATATCGATAACTTCCCATTTGCTGGATTGCAGAACTTCTCAAGACGTACTGAAAACTGGTTCAATGACAGACCTATGATGGAATACACTCTTTCTTACGATAAATATTTCGGAAGTAAAGACAACTCTCTCAGAGCATCGGTGCGTTATTTCACAAACTCAGATACAGAATGGTCAGACATCGTCGACGCTGAATTCTTGACACAAGAAGACATGGACCTTAACATCCCTTCATTCAGCATCAACCAACATACCCAGACACAGGAGAACCAACAGAACCTTCAGGCTACAGTTGACTTCGTTCATCATTATGGACTCTCTGTTGTTGAACTTGGTGGTAAATATACCAACCAACTCATCAATAACAATATGATGGTGACAGAGAATGATGTAATCCTCACAGACTACACTCACGACTTTGACTATAACCAACAGGTTGCTGCTCTTTACGCTATCTACGGAAGAGAGTTCGGTCGTTTCTCAGGACAGTTAGGACTTCGTTCAGAGTTCACTCTCATCGACACACATCTTAAAGATACAGAAGAAAGAAACAACCAGAGATATCTTAACTTCTTCCCAACAGGTCACTTGAATTATTCATTGACAGAGGTGGATCAGATTCAGGCAAGTTATGCTCGTCGTATCCGTCGTCCTTGGTATCATCAGATGGCGCCATTCCATTCTTTCAATGACGACCGTAACATCAGAATGGGTAACCCAGCATTGAAACCTGCATTTACCGATAGTTATGAGATTTCATATCTTCGTTTCTGGGATAAAGGCAATGTCAACTTTACGGCTTATTATCGTCACAGCACCGACGTGACACGTCATTTCACTACTGTTGTAGGCGATATCTCTTACAGCCGTGCAGAGAACTTCGGTATCAGCGATGACTACGGTCTCGAACTCGTCGGTTCATTGGATATCGTGAAGTGGTTTAACCTCAACGGAAGTATCAACTTCTTCAAGTCGAACACCGTCGGTGATTGGAACGGCAGACATTATGTGACAGATTCTTATAACACATTCGCACGTCTTGTCGCAAAATTCAGACTTAAGAAAGTATGCGATTTCCAAATCACAGGACGTTATATGGGACCTCGTGAAGAACCTCTCGGCTATCGCGACGCTAACTACTGGTGTGACTTCGCTGCATCAAAAGATGTGTTCAACAAGAATGCTACCATCTCTCTTAACATACGCGACGTCTTCGGCAGCAGACAACACGGCGGCGAGTCATGGGACGACAACTTCTGGCAATATAGCGAAAGCACATGGAGCACAACAACGGTGACGCTCAACTTCAACTATCGCATCAACCAACAGCAGAAGAGAAGAATGCCACAACCACCATCAGGAGGCGGTGACGGCTACGAAGGCGGCGAAGGAATGGAGATGTATTAAGAACTAAGACTTTTGAACTAAGAACTTTTTGCAATGAGCTCATTGATCGTAGCAAAAAAATAGCTCCGAAGGAGCGACAGACAATAGGCAGGTATGTAGCACGTAGTGCGGAATGCCTGCAAAATGGATTGCCCAAAAATCAAAGTGCTGAAGGCACGACAGAAAAATCCTCTGTCGTGCCTTCAGCACTTTTTATATCACTTCGGTTTTTAGTGCAGGGGTTGCGTGCTTCGCACTTCACCGCCTGCCTATATTCTGTCGTCCCTGACGGGACTTTTGAGTTGAAAGCTGAAAGTTTAAAATTAATTTTCCACTTTCCACTTTCAATTTTCAACTTTCGGTTTTCAATTTTCAATCACGATTTCATCGCAGAATATCCATCCTGGTTCACCGGCTCCGACGTGCCAGTCAGGACAAGCATCGATTTTCTTAGCGACCATCTTGATATATCTTGCTGATAATTTCTTGTTGAAAGAGAACTCGTGAAGAACTGGTTCTTCTGTCTCTTGTGAGATAGTGTTGTCCATAACACCTACAGACTTGAAGTTCTTGCCGTCGTTAGATACGAAGAACTCGACTTGTTTTGGCATGAAGATCCATGACTTCTGGTCTTGCAAGAAACTGCCAGCTAATCTGCTGATTTCTTGTACTTCGCTTAAGTCGACAGTAGCAACGAGGTCGACGCCATGATAGCCTTGCCATGTTCCGACGCGGAAGTTGTTGCTGCCTCTTTGATAGTCGATGAGCGCGATGTCACCGCCGGCTTCATATTGTGAGTTGTATCTGTTTTCGATTTTTATTGTTCTTCCAGCAGCGATTTTCTTGAAGTTGCCTTCAACGATATTGCTCTTCTTACCGTCTTTAACAGCTACGACCATCACGTCAGCGCTTTCGTTGATTGAGAAAGGAGCAGTATATAATGTGCTGTTTCCATCAGGAGTGCTACCGTCTGTTGTGTAGTACATCTTGACATCAGAGTCTAAATGACTTAACTCGATATCTAATGTCTCAAAGAAGACGTCAGAAGCGACATTGATAATAGGAGCTGTCACGATGATATGATCTTCAATCTTTTGAGTAGGACAGTTCTCTGCTTCTGTAGCCCATGTCGACTTACGGCTGTTTGTCATTTCGAATTCCAATTTACCGCCGTTATGAACTTCATCGAAGTAGATGTAACTGCGATTTAAAGGCTTGCCGTTGAGCTTTACAGATTCGATATAACGATTTTCTCTAGAGAGGTTATTTGCTGTGACAGTGAATCTCTTGCCGTTTTCAAGATTTATAACCATTTCGTCAAAGTGAGGCACGCCGATTACATAATAACCGCTAGCTGGTGTTACAGGATAAAATCCCATTGCGCTCATGACATACCATGCCGACATCTGACCGCAGTCTTCGTTTCCGCATAAACCGTCAGCTTGATCGGTGTATAATTCATACATTATTTTATTGACGTACTTCTGTGTCTGAGAAGGCTTGCCTAAGTAGTTGTATATGTATGCCATGTGGTGGCTAGGTTCGTTGCCGTGAGCATATTGTCCGATGAGACCAGTGATGTCTGACTGTACGCGGCCTGACAATTCAGATGAAGAATTGAAGAGTTCGTTGAGTTTTCTTGTGTAAGCTGTTGTTCCTCCCATCATCTCGATATGAGTGTTGAGATCTTGAGGTACGAAGAAGTTATATTGCCAAGTGTTAGCTTCTGTGAGCATGAAGTTAACCTGTGTTGGGTCGAAAGGTGTCACGAAGCAGCCGTTTCTCTTGCCGCGGAAGAACTTTGTTGAAGGATCATATAAGTTCTTGTAATATTGAGCTCTTTGGGAGAATTCTTTTGCGATGTCATCTTTGCCGAGAGCTTCTGCGAGTCTGGCGATACACCAGTCGTCGTAAGCGTATTCGAGAGTCTTTGATACAGATTCACCTTCGCAGTTAGAAGGGATGAAACCATATTCTTTGTAGCAGCTCAATCCGAATTGGTCTTCGCGAGCGCTCTTGACCATAGCTTCCAATGCCTTTTCATAGTCGATGCCTTCGAGACCGCAGAAATAAGCGTCAGCTATGACTGGGATAGCGTGGTATCCGATCATGCAGTTAGTCTCGTTAGCAGCGAGTTCCCATACAGGAAGGAGACCGCCTGTTTCGTAATTATTAATAAAGGTATTGATGATATCGACGCTGCGTTCTCTTTGGATGAGAGTGAGCAAAGGATGTTCTGTTCTAAAAGTATCCCATAAAGAGAAGATTGTGTAACGAGGTCTGTCGCTATGATAGACTTTCTTGTCGTGAGCGCGGTAGCGACCGTCGACATCAGAGAAGATGTTAGGCACCACGAAGCAGTGATATAATGATGTGTAGAAAACATCTTTATCTTCAGCATTAACGACAGTGTTGATGTTGATGCGGTTTAACTCATCATTCCATTGTTGGTAGGTCTTTTGAGCCAATGCGTCGAAGTCGAAGTCTTGGACTTCAGCGGCGAGGTTCTTCTTTGCACCTTCCACATTGACAGCAGAAGTGGCGACACGCATCACTATAGGTTCGCCGTCTGTTGCATCGAAGTCGAGCCAAGCTTGGATGTCTTTGCCTTCGGCGTGTTTCATATTAGGATGTTCGATATTGTCAGAGCAGATGCCGTATCCGACGAAAGGCTTTGAGAACTCAGCGTAGAAGTAAAGGTATTGGTTGCTTGCCCATTGTCCAGTACGACGGAATCCGCTGATAGCGTTATCGCTTTCTATTGTTATGAAAGACTCGTGAATAGTCTCAGCAGAAGTGTTTGACTCTTGAAGCTCAACGATAATATGAGCGTCTTTTGTTTGAGGGAAAGTGTAACGCTGCATAGCAACACGTTCGCCTGCTGTAAGTTCGACTTTAGTGTTATAATCGTCAAGGATGACAGAATAATAAGCAGCTTTTGCTATCTCGTTTTCGTGTTTGAAAGAAGAACTGTAGTCTTCAGATTCACATGATACTTTTCCAGTGATAGGAGAGAAACGGAAATCACCATAGTCGTTACATCCAGTGCCAGTAAGGTGTGTGAGGCTGAAGCCTAATATGGTGCTGTCGGAGATGTGATAGCCTGAACATCCGTCCCAGGAATCCATACGGGTATCTGGACTGTTTTGTATCATTCCAAAAGGAGCGATGGCGCCAGGATATGTGTGACCGTGACCGCCAGTCCCGATAAATGGATTGACATACTGAGCTAAATCTTGTTTCTCATTTTTTTGTGTTGAACATGAGTAAAGTAAGAAACTAATCGCGATAATTAATAAGGTGATTCTTTTCATTTTAAGTAGATTATGATATAAATAAGTTTTCAATAATTATTCGGTAAAAATACTTATTTATTCTTTACCCTGCAAGATTTACTTTCGTTGAAAATTATTTTTAAAAAAAATGGTTTTTTTACCTTATGACTCGTATTTTTATTATATTTGCAGACTGAAAAGTAGAATCAATTAATTTAATTACTTAATTTAATAATTATTACAATGAAAAAAGTTCTTTTACTTTCTTTAAGTCTCGTTATGGGACTTGGTGCATTCGCACAACAAAAAGCAGTTAAGAAATCTTTATCTGCTCCAGTTAAAGCAACTTACGAGAAAAAAGCTCTCGGTACTGAAGTTGTAGAAGGAACATATGATTTCGTAACTACTAGAGGTACACAAAGTGTTGTTGTAAATGAAGGCGTTGATTACATGGAATATGAATCAATGTACACAACTTACGACTTACAATCAAATGGTTATGTATCAAACCGTATGTATCAAGCTAAGAACGGTGATGTTGCTGTAACAGCAAACTGGTCAAATCTTGAAAACGATGCAAATTTCTTGGATCGTGGTACAGGTTACAACTTTGCAAAAGGTGGTAAAACTGGTAAAGGTGAATGGTATGGTATTCCAGAATCACGCGCAGAAGCTAATGCTACAGGTGCTGATGTGAGAACTGGTTGGCCAACAATCGCTCCTTACGGTGCAGAAGGTGAAATCCTTGTTAACCACTCAGAAGGTCTCAACTACTGGATCAGAGAAAAAGCTGGCGAAGGTAAATGGGACGGTCCTCACGCTATTCCAAATCCAGATGCTACAAAATTAGAAGGTATCGAAGAAGGTTTGACATTATCATGGGCTAGAGTTGCTACAACAGGTGAAAACAATGATGTTGTTCACATCTTTGCAGCATCAGTTGGTGAATCAGCTTACTATCAATTCTATGTTCGTTCAACTGACCTTGAAAATTGGGATGTTCAATTTGCTCCTCTTGCACAAGATGATTTACATATTGGTTTCTATGCAGCTGATGACTACGCTGTATCAACTAATGGTGATAGAATCGCTGTTGTTTACTGTACAGGTTGGATGTCACACGTTATGTGCTATGAATCAAATGACGCTGGTTTAACATGGGAAAGCAGAATAGTATGGGAAAGCCCAATCCACGGTTTAGACTGGGAAACAGATGAAAACACAATTATTTCAAAATGTTATGGTCCAGCTCAAGCTTCTGTAGCAATCGGTGCTGACGGTGTTACACACGTTGCTCTTTCAGTTGGTTTATATGAAAAATCTCAGTTAGGTACAAGTTATGGTATCTACTCAGGTATGATGACAGACGGTATTGCTTACTGGAATGATACAACAGCATGGGAAGTTGATGAAAATGAAGTTCCTGTTTTAAGCCCAATCCGTTCAGTAAACGATGATAGCCTCAAACACGCTTTGAGATTATGGTGGGATGACCCAGAAAACGAAGGTTATATTAAAATGGATGTTACAAACTTCTGCGCATGGATGCCTCCTCATGAAACAGAAGGTTGGGGTGCTTTCGACTATACAAGCCAATACACAGGTTCAGACGCAGGTACAGCTGGTGACTACCAAGCATTATTCGGTCTCACAGCTTATCCAGCAATCGCAGTTGACCCAGCAGGTAACTTAGCAGTTGCTTACTCATCACCTGACTTGAACCGTGAATTATGGAACAACTACTACATGAGAACTATCTTCGTTAACTACAAACCAGCTGACTCAGCTTACTGGTGGCAAATGCCAGTCGCTTACAGAAGCTTATATGAAGATTTCGTACACTCAGGTGACGAAGCTACATTCATCTCAGCTGTAAGTACTCCAGTAAATGAAAATGAATTCTGGTTCTCATGCTTATCAGACGAAACACCAGGTTTCTATACAGGTAACAATACATCACAAGTTAACTTGACAACAAGTATTGTTAACGTATTTAAATACAACCCAACAGCAGAATTAACAGAAGAAGGTGAAGCAGTAGGTTTGAATGAAACAATCAACCCTGTTTACAATATCTTCCCTAACCCAGCTTCAGAATATGTATGCATCAGCTCTTCAATGGATGCTAACGCTACAGTTACATTCTCAAATATCGCTGGTCAAACTGTTAAAGTTGTTGATACAAACTTAACAACAGGTGATAACACAATCTTTGTTAACGACCTTACAAGTGGTGTTTACTTCTGCACAGTAAAAGCTAACGGCTTCAGCCACACAACAAAAGTTGTTGTTAAATAATAGAAGATAACATATCTTTATAAAAAAAAAGAGCGGTCTTATGATCGCTCTTTTTTTTAATGATTAAATGAATAATGTAAAATGAATAATGTAAAATGAATAATTTTGAATTTATTATGAACTATTGTTAGCTTAATTATTTTATTTAAATAGAATGTTTATGAAACCGAATCTTATTTTAGAAAAGAGCATGGAGCTTGCATTATCCATTGTTGATTTATATAAATATTTATGTGATGAGAAACGTGAATTTGTGATTTCTAAGCAACTATTACGTTCAGGTACAAGTGTTGGTGCAAATGCTAAAGAAGCGTCTTTAGCGCAATCTAAACGAGATTTTGTGGCCAAATTGTCTATATCATTGAAAGAGGCTGGAGAAACAGAGTATTGGCTTGAGTTATTGTATAAAAGTAACTATATAACAAAGACTTAATTTGATAATTATTATAATATAAATGCAGATATATTACGAATCATCACGGCAATATTAAAGACTGCCCGAAACAATTTATAATATTATCATCTACATCATACATTACACATTAAACATTATACATTATACAAAAAAAAGACAGCTTTTAAAAGCTGTCTTTTTTTTAATATCAAGAACTTAAATTATTTCTCACCTTTACGTGTTGAATAGTTGATACGGAAGGCACCGCATTTACGGAGTTCTTGTTTAACATCGGTGACAAGGCCCATTCTTACTTCTTCATGAACTTTCAATGAAGTTGTGAGGAGAGGGCGGTCAGCTTCGCTACGAGCTAAACGTTCGCTTTCAATGTAAGGGATGATATCAGTTACTCTTGAATATTGATCGTTGAGCTGGATACGAGACTCTGTACCATAAGTTTTAGCATTGGTAGGAGGTCCGATGTAGATATAGCTAACTAAAGATTTCTTTTCTAATTTTTGAACTTCAGTTGCCTCTGGTAATTTCATCTTTACCTTCAAAGACACTTCACGCATTGATGTTGTAACCATGAAGAAGAATATCAACATGAAGATAATGTCAGGCATGGAACCAGTACTGATTGCTGGAACTTCCTTAGGTTCGTCTGATCTAAATTTTGATGCCATAATAATAATCTCCTATGTGTTTATTAAAATTCTTCAGGTTCAGCCTCTGAGATACGGACAGGAACAGCTTTGTTGATAGCTTCAATCTTGTCTTTATCTGTCAAGTCTGCATAATGTTGATTAAAGTGCTTCAAAGACATTTCGTCTTTCATTTCATTGAAAGCTCTTGCCAATTCATTTTGAACGCTGATATACATTGCGTAAGAAGTACCACGGTCATTTTTCAATGATACAACGCCTTTGCTGAGCATTACGTCGCCGAGGAGTTCAATGTTTTTAACTTCAACCTCAGGAGCTTTTTCATCGCTTGGACGTGGTGTGATAAATTCTTTAGTCAAGTCTTTAATTGTGGCTACATCGCCAGGTTTTCCGTTGACTAACAATTTGTCATACTTGTTAATCATGACGTTCATAATGTTTCTTTCTTTAACTTTGACGTCCATTTCCGGATTTTCAACTGGAGGAGGAAGACGACGGGTAATACCGCTGTCAGTGTCCATAGTTGTTGTAACGAGGAAGAATATCAATAGCAAAAAAGATATATCGGCCATTGAGCTTGCATTAATCTCTGGTACTTTACCTTTCTTTCTAGCCATAATATTGATATTTTCCTAATTAGTTAAAGAGTTTTGCTACTGCTGAATAGATGATAGATGCGATAGTTCCAAAAACCATTATGTATAAGAACCAAACTTGGAAGTCGCAAATAGCTTCGATTTTTTGGTCGATGCCAACGTTGTCGAGCATTTCTTGTGGTAATGTAGCACCTGGAGAAATGATCCATGCCAACAAAGCAACAACAGCGAACAAACCGAAAGCGATCAAGATACCCTTAATGCTTTTTGGGTCAACGATTACACCATATACAGGTGAGAAGAGCATAGCTAAGACCAAAATAGCAGCGAGACCGTATGTCAAGCCTAATTGTAAGTCTGTGCTAGCAACACCTTTGATCATGGAGAAACCGAGTATTGCCAAACTGATAACCATTAAAGCGATCAGTAAGTACTTACATTTGTTTAATAATTTATCTTCCATTGTTAACTTTATTTTTATTTGTTAACGAATATTATTTTCTGTTGTAAGCTGCCAAGATATCCATGAAGCTGATTGTGCTTTCTTCCATGTCGTTCAAGATGTTTTCAATCTTGTTGAGGATGAAGTTGTAAGCGATTTGGAGGATCATAGCTACGAGCAAACCGAAAACTGTTGTGATCAAAGCAACCTTCATACCGCCAGCAACAACTGTAGGGCTGATGTCACCAGCTGCAGCGATAGCGTCGAAAGCTTGGATCATACCGATAACTGTACCGAAGAATCCCAACATAGGTCCCAAAGCGATGAACAATGTAATCCAGCTTGAACCGCTTGTTAAGTTACCATTCATAACAGAACCGTAAGAAATCATAGCTTTTTCTACTTCTTCAAGACCGTCGTTGTAGCGGATTAAACCTTGGGTGAAGATACTTGCTACAGGACCGCGTGTGTTACGGCAGAGTTCTTTAGCTTTTTCAATGCCACCTTCTTCTAAAGCAACTTTGAATTCCTCAACTAATTTCTTAGTGTTTGTTGTGCTTAATGTTAAGTAAATAATTCTTTCGATTGAGATAGCCAAACCGAGAACGAGAACGATGAGAACGAGTGTCATGAAACCCCAACCACCATCGATGAATTGTTTCTTGATAGTTTCGTGGAATGTCAATGTTTGTTCTTCTTCTGCAATAGGAGCTGTAACAACTTCTTCAACAGCTTCTTCTGTTGCAACTTCTTCAGCTGGAGCAGCTTCTTCTGCTGCTTGTTCAGCTACTTGTTCTGTTTGAACTGCATTTTCATCTTGCTGTGCAAGAACTGAATTGCTGATACCAAATGTCATAAAACCAGCAATTGTAAGTAAAGCAATTAATTTTTTCATGATTAAAAATGTTGATTACTACTTTTTGATTTTTTTTGATTGTTTACTATTTAATTTAACTTAGTTTAATTCATTTCTAGCTTTGCGGAGAGAGCGGGATTCGAACCCGCGATACCCTTTTGGAGTATACACACTTTCCAGGCGTGCTCCTTAAACCACTCGGACATCTCTCCTATAAATGCCTATCTCAAATTTGCCCCCAAAGTTACAATTTTTTCTTAAAAAAACTGAAATTATTTTCAACAATATTCACTTTTTTTTGAACTCAGAACTAAGAACTTTGAACCCTTAACTTTGACCGCTGTATCTTAATATCTTAGACCTTTTATTTATAAGTCTTAAAGTCGCAAAGTCACAAAGCATAAATGATCTTTGCGACTTTGCGTCTCTGAGTCTTTATAAAGTTATTTCTCCTCTGATAGGGATTTGCAGCAATTCTTTTATCTTTTCTATCGGATAAGCTTCGCCTAAGAGGTACATCAGCTTGGCTATTGCAGATTCGGTGGTGATGTCGTGTCCGCTGATCACACCGATTCTGTTTAAGTCGAGACTTGTCTCGTAACGTCCCATTTCAACGGAACCTGATTTACATTGTGTGACGTTATAGATGATGAGTCCTCTGTCGATAGCATCTTTCAGTTCGTCTATGAACCATGAAGCTGTTGGTGCGTTACCAGAACCGTAGGTCTCGATTATCACGCCTTTTAAATTAGGTGTGTTCAATATGTGGTGGACGAGTTCTTTTGTTATGCCTGGGAATAACTTCAAGATAGCTACGTTGTTGTCTAATTTTGTATGGAGTTTTAACTTTTTGAAGTTAGGTTTTGTTATATACTCCTTATTATATTTGATGCGAACGCCGACATCGGCCAATGAAGGATAGTTTCCTGATACGAAGGCGTTGAAGTGTTCTGCATTGTGCTTTGTTGTCCTGTTGCCTCTTAACAACTGATTTTCAAAGAATATCGTCACTTCTGGAACCTTGGCGGTGTCTTCTTCTTTTGCAGCGGCTATTTCGATAGCAGCGATGATGTTTTCTCTGCCATCGCTTCTGACCATGCCCATAGGGAGTTGTGAACCTGTAAAGACAACTGGCTTGTTGAGGTTTTCTAACATAAAACTCAAGGCGGAAGCTGTGTAAGCCATAGTGTCAGAACCATGCAAAACGACAAAACCGTCGTATTTTTCATAGCAGCTCTCAATCTTCTGTGCCAAAGTGACCCAGAAATCAGGAGTCATATTGGATGAATCTATCAGATTTTCAAAAGCATAGAAGTCTAATTGATAATCTAAGTTTCTCAATACAGGCAAGTGATCGTATAGATTGTCAAAATCGAATGGTACTAAACTGCCGGTTTGTGGGTCTTGCATCATTCCGATGGTGCCGCCAGTATAAAGTATTAATATTGATGTTTTTTCTCCTGACATAACCTGAATTTTATGTTATAAATTAAATAATTTTTTTGCGTTATTTGATGTCGCTTCTGCAACTTCTTTAATGTCAATGTTTTTTACTTCTGCAATCTTCTTCGCGACTTCTATCATATAAGAAGGCTCGTTTCTTTTTCCTCTGTAAGGTACAGGTGGAAGATATGGGTCATCGGTTTCTAAGATGATTTTATCTAAAGAAATGTTTGCCAAATAATTTTTGACATCACAGTTTTTGTATGTGATGACACCTCCTAGACCGAGGTGGAATCCTAATGAAATGGCGATGTTGGCTTGTTCTTCAGTGCCGTTGAAGCAATGGAACACTCCGCTCAGACTGCCGTCTTGTTCTTGCTCCAAGACTTTGAACATAAGGTCGAAGGCTTCGCGTGTGTGTAATGCAACTGGAAGATGAAGCTGCTTTGCCCAGCGTACTTGTTCTGTCAAGACTTCAACTTGTTGCTTTTCAAAAGTCTTGTCCCAATATAAGTCCAGGCCTATTTCACCGATGCCAACCCAGCAGTTTCTATCCATCTCTTTTTCGATTACATAAAGATGTCGTTTGTAATCTTCTTTTACGCCTTCTGGATGAAGTCCCATCATGACTTTACAGTTGTCTATATGACTTTCGTAGAAATCCATCATAGGTTTGATGGTCGTTTCGTCCGTGTTGGGAAGGAGTATAGTGTCGACACCGACTTCAAGAGCTCTCTGAAACACCAATTCTCTGTCGGCGTCGAAAGCAGCGTCATAAATATGTGAGTGAGTGTCGATGTACATGATGATCAATATAAGAAGTTATCGTATGGATATCTGATTGCGTGCATATCGCGAATCTCTTGATATAAAAGATCTCTGAAGTCTTGATAATTATCTTTTTCAACAGCAGAGATGAAGATGCAAGTGTTGCCTTTTGCCATCCAAGTCTTCTTCCAGTCTTCCAAAGAATAATTGGATTTTGTGACAGGAGTGAGGTCATCTTCTTCTTTCTCTATAAAGCTGTAAGCATCAATTTTGTTGAAAACCATAATGGTCTTCTTGTCGCCAGCGCCAATTTCGTTAAGTGTCTTGTTTACGACTTCTATCTGTGACTCAAAGTCAGGATGTGAGATGTCTACGACATGAAGAAGGATGTCAGATTCTCTAACTTCATCCAATGTCGATTTGAAAGACTCCACGAGTTGGTGTGGAAGTTTTCTGATGAAACCTACTGTGTCTGAAAGAAGGAACGGAAGGTTTTCTACAACGACTTTTCTTACTGTAGTTTCGAGTGTCGCGAATAATTTGTTTTCTGCAAAGACGTCAGATTTGCTTAAGAGGTTCATTATCGTTGACTTGCCAACGTTAGTGTAACCTACGAGAGCAACTCTGACAAGCTGTCCGCGGTTTTTGCGTTGGACGGTCTTCTGCATATCTATTTCTTTAAGTCTTTCTTTGAGACTTGTGATTTTGTCGCGGATGATACGACGGTCGGTCTCGATTTCCTTTTCACCAGGACCTCTAAGTCCGATACCACCCTTTTGTCTCTCCAAGTGAGTCCACAAGTGAGTGAGTCGAGGGAGCATATATTGATACTGAGCGAGTTCTACCTGAGTCTTGGCGTGTGCTGTTCTAGCGTTTCTAGCGAAGATGTCCAAGATGAGGTTGGTTCTGTCCAATATCTTACATTCGAGTTCTTTTTCAATATTACGAAGTTGGGTTGGAGTGAGTTCGTCGTCGAAGACGGCCATAGTGATGTTTTCGGCTTTGATGTATTGTCTCACTTCTTCCAACTTGCCCGAACCTAAATAAGTAACGCTGTTAGGGTGGTCGAGAGGCTGGATGAAACGAGCGACAGGCACGCCACCTGCTGTCTCAACTAAGAAAGCGAGTTCGTCGAGATATTCCTCTGTCTTTTCTCTGTTCTGTGTCTGAGTGCTAACGGCAATCAGTACCGCTGTCTCTATCTTTTCGTCGTAAACTACAAACTTCTCCGCCATATTTATGTTATTAAAGGCTAAAGGCAAAAGACCAATGGGTTGATTAAAAAAAACTTTAGTCGATTGCCATTAGTCGTTAGTCAATCAAAAACTTCTAAAACCTATAATCTCTCTAACTTCTTTTATTGTCTTGCTTGCGCTTTCGTGAGCCTTTTCTGCTCCCATGCGAGCTACTTTCTTGATATATTCATCGTTGCTTGAGAGTTCGTTGATGCGTTCGCGGAATGGTGTCACCATTTGGATGATGTCTTCTGCGAGCTGTTTTTTCATATCGCCGTAGCGTATGCTCATATTGTTATAAGCCTCGTCGAAGAACTGAACAGTCTCAGGCTTTGAAACTATCTTCATGAGGTTGAAGAGATTCTGTATAGGTTCTGGTTTTACTTGGTTTGGTTCGGTTGGACCGCTGTCGGTGACGGCGCGCATTACTTTCTTGCGGATTGACTTGTCGTCTTCATACAAGAAGATAGCGTTTCCTTCGCCTTCTGATTTTCCCATCTTGCCGCTTCCGTCAAGTCCTGGGACTTTGATGAGTTCGTTGCCGAAGTTGAAAGCTTGTGGCACTGGGAAATAATCTATGCCATAGATACGGTTGAAACGTTCAGCGAAGTCGCGTGCTTTTTCAAGATTTTGTTCTTGGTCTTTTCCGACAGGGATATAATTTGATTTGTGGATAAGGATGTCAGCTGCCATTAAAGTTGGGTAGGTGAGAAGACCTGCATTCACGTTGTCAGGTTGTTTGCGAACCTTTTCCTTGAAAGTAGTGACGCGTTCCAACTCGCCTATATAGGCATTCATGTTTAAGAAAAGATAAAGTTCCACAACTTCAGGAACGTCGCTTTGGACATATAATGTAGCTTTTTCAGGATCGAGACCTGCTGCGAGATATTCTACCAAAATCTGCTTAACTCTTCCGTGTAAGTCATCTGGATGAGGGTGTGTAGTAAGTGAGTGATAGTCAGCAATGAAAAAATAACAATTATAACTATCTTGTAATTTGATGAAATTCTGAACTGCTCCGTAATAATTGCCGAGGTGTAGATTACCTGTTGGTCTGATACCGCTTAAAACTATTTCTTTCATATTTATAAATTAATACGCAAAGATAATAAAAAGTCTATAGACTACAGACTGCAGACTGCAGTTTTTTTTAATTATGAATTATGAATTAAATTTACTGTAGATAAAAAAACAGAACCCCAATTCTGAGGTTCTGAGTTTTTTAGTTTCTGAGTTTATGAATATTTTGGTTTTTATTCAACCTTGAAGTTTTACAGAAGTATTTCTTCTCCGTTTTTGTTGAGGAAATTGTACTGCATGATATGGAAAGACTTCGAATCTTTGACAGTGATTTTTTTGCTGTATTTCCATTGCCATTTCCTTCTTATTGAGAAAAATCCTTTGGTGAGATAAGCGTGTATGAAAGGATGAACTTGTACTGTGATAGATTTTTCGTTTTGGTCTAACAGCAAGTATCTCAAGTTGTTCTCAATTTCATCTATTAGTAATGAAGAAGATTTTATTTTTCCTGTGCCTCTGCATGCTGGGCATTCTTCTTGTATTGTGACTTCGGTCTCTGGTCTTACTCTTTGACGTGTTATTTGTATGAGACCGAACTTTGAAGCAGGTAATATTGAATGTCTTGCACGGTCTTTCGACATTTCTTCTTTAAGCTTGTTAAACAGCAGTTTTCTGTTTTCAGCGTTTTGCATGTCGATGAAGTCGATGATTATGATTCCGCCCATATCGCGGAGACGTAGTTGTCGTGCTATTTCTACGGCTGCTTCTATGTTTACATTCAAGGCGTTCTCTTCTTGAGATTGTTCTTTGTTTACACGATGGCCACTGTTGACGTCGATGACGTGCATGGCTTCTGTGTGCTCAATAATGAGGTAAACACCATTTCTAATTGTGACTACTCTACCAAAGAGGCTCGCTATTTGTTTGTCGACACCGAATTCTGCAAAGATATTTTCTTTGCTTTTGTGGTATTTCAAGATGTCTTTCTTCTGTGGAGCTATGGTAGTGATATAGCTTTTGATTTCTTCATAAAGGTTTGCATCGTCTACGTAAATGCCATTGAACGACTCATTTAGAAGATCTCGTAACATTACGGATGTGCGGTCTAATTCGCTGATGAGTTTGCAAGGGTTCTTGCTTCCGTTCATGGCTTCTGTCATGGTTTCCCATTTCTTGAGGAGGGTCTTGAGGTCGGCATCTAATTCAGCAACCTTTTTGCCTTCGGCCACAGTTCTGATGATTACGCCGAAATTGTTAGGCTTGATGCTTTGGATGAGAAGTTTTAAGCGTCTGCGTTCTTCGCTGCTTCTGATTTTCTGCGATACCGAAATTCTATTTGAGAATGGGACTAATACGATATAACGTCCTGCAAATGATATGTCTGACGATATTCTAGGACCTTTTGTGTTTATAGGCTCTTTCGCTATTTGAACAGGTATTCTGTCGCCTACTGTTAAGATATCTGAGATTTTGCCTGACTTGCTGATGTCCTTTTCCATCTCGAAATTATCCATATTCAATTTGGTGATGTCACCAGATTCTGCTAATTTGGAGAATTTGAGTAATGAGAGAATTTGTGGACCGAGATCTAAATAATGTAAAAATGCATCTTTTCTACTTCCTATATCAACGAAAGCTGCATTTAAACCAGGCAGTATCTTCTTGATGCGTCCTAAATAAACGTCACCTACAGCAATGCTATTGTTTTTTTGTTCTTTATGAAGTTCGACAAGCTGTTTGTCTTCCAATAAAACAATATTAACCTCTGAAACATCAGAACTGATGATGAGCTCTCTGTTTGTAGTTGTGATTCCGTCCATTTCAGTTAAATATTTACAAAGGTTTTAAAATTCAAAAAAAAGATAACACAACATTAGCAATTTTAATAAATAAGGTTTGTAATGTTGTGTTATGCAAATGAAAATAATCAATGATTATTTTTTCTTCTTATGTCTATCTTTTCTTAAACGTTTTTTACGTTTGTGTGTAGACATTTTGTGTCTTTTATGTTTTTTACCGTTTGGCATAA
>JAZKYG010000061.1:0-7580 GCA_045612025.1 Bacteroidales bacterium | reverse complement strand
TTTCTCTAATTCCAAGAAAGACAGACGTAAAAACATCGGTGAGTTAATCGTAGGATTCTGTCTCTTGTTCCTCGGTCTTTCCTTTATGAAAGAATCGGTGCCAGACTTAAGACAGACACCTGAGGTATTGGAATTCGTAACCACATGGTCAGCATACGGTTTCAGTTCAGTATTATTATTCCTCGCTTTCGGCACAGTATTGACACTTGTGTTACAGTCATCATCAGCCACTATGGCAATCACGCTCATCATGTTAAGTATGGGATGGATTCCATTTGACATGGCATGCGCTATGGTTCTAGGCGAGAATATCGGTACAACCATCACTGCCAACATAGCAGCCTCAATCGGTAACACACAAGCGAAACGAGCAGCGATGTCGCACACCATCTTCAACGTATTCGG
Organism: Bacteroidales bacterium; assembly: GCA_045612025.1. Taxonomy (GTDB): domain Bacteria; phylum Bacteroidota; class Bacteroidia; order Bacteroidales; family F082; genus Limimorpha. Next base: position 7,175 of record JAZKYG010000061.1, on the reverse strand, counting down.
CGTAATCTGGGCGTTGATACTGTTCAAGCCATTCCTCGCATTGGTTGGTACAATCACAGAAAACTTATTCGGGTTGCCAAATCCTGCAGCAGAAGACTTCGTCGTAACAGAAGCAACTACAGCCGAAGGCACAGCAGCATTATACGGATTATCAATGCTTCATACCTTATTCAACCTGACAAACACATTGATATTAGTATGGTTCACACCGTTGATTGCAAAGCTTGTAAGCTTCATAATCCCAGCTCCTGTAAATCAAGAGAAAGAAGTATTCAGACTCAAATACATCAGCGCCGGTCCGCTTGAAACACCAGAATTGTCGGTAGAACAAGCATTTGACGAAATCATACATTTCGCTGAAATATCAAAGAACGGAGCCGAGTATGCAAAGGCTGCAGTAGCAGAGACAGACAACGCCAAGTTTGAGACATTAAGAGAGAAGCTCGTGAAATACGAAGAGATTTCAGACCGCATCGAATATGAAATCGCGACATTCCTCAACGCAGTGTCAGCAGGAGAAATCAGCGAAAGCACATCATTACAGATTAAATCGATGTATAAGATTATCGGCGAGTTAGAGTCATTAGGCGATTCAGGAGAGACAATCAGCCGTATCTTATCAAGAAAAAACATACACAAGAAAAGCTTCGACGCTGAATCAATCAAGAACCTCGGCATCATGGCAGATGCAGTATCTGCAGCGTACGATGTGATGATCACAAACTTAGTAGCTGCTCATAAAGGAGAGCTCGTCAATATCTCAAACGCTTACAACGCAGAAGAGCGACTCAACAACCTCAGAAACAGTTTCAGAGAAGTCGTTATCGAAGGTATGGACAATGGCGACAAGAACTATCAGACCAGCGTCTATTATATGGATATCATCAATGAATACGAACGAATGGGCGACTTCATGATCAATATATCACAAGACCTTGAACGAGGATTCGCACGCAAGTAATAATATAAAAATAACAATTAATTTTCATGAAAAAAGGAGCTTTATGCTCCTTTTTCCTTTATCATCACATCGATGGCACCGACACCGAATTTCATTATCGAAGCCATTCTGTTGCTGGTGTTTTCGTAATGTTTCAGTTCTTCAATGATGGCGTTTTTCAAGACACCGTTGCCGACGCCGTGGATGAATGTCACCTTATCGTATTCGTTGGCGATTGCGCTTTCCAGCATCTTCTTGAAATAGTTCATCTGTGTACGGAACATATCGTTGCTTGACATACCTAATATATTATCAACGAGTTCGCCAATGTGAAGGTCGACGATTGCTTCGCCTGGAGCTGTCTGATGACGATCGATGACGGCTTTCTCCTTGACCAGTTTCTGTGCAGCGACTGATTTCTTTTCGCCTTCTTTCATCATCTTGCTCAGGTCGGTCTCTGTTTCTTTGAGAGCTACGAGACTTGAGAGATTTATCATCACTGCCTTTTCACCGAGCACACCTGATTCAACGTAGCTGCCGTCTTTGAAGAAACGGCTGCTTCTGAATGAGAAAGGAGCATGTAACGGACGATATACAAAGTCTGCTTCTTCTTGTGAGAGGATGACTTGTATGTAACCTTCGCACCAATATTCAATGTCTTCGCGAGATATAGACTCTATCACGACCTTTGAATGAGGAGCGATGCTGCCGTAATCGACGTTGATATATTTTCCTTCTTCTTTGATATTGAAGCTATACAAAGCATCTGCTGGAGTGTGGTTGACAAGCACCACGTCGAGCAAGCCTGTGAGCAGCCATTGCTGATCCTGAGGGATGAATGCAAGATACAGGCCCTCTTCTTCTGCGTTACGTCCGAAGCGACGCAATGCGCTCTTACGAGCGTCGTCTATCTCTTTCTCTTCAATAATCTGTTTCTGTTGAATTTCTTTCTGAGCATTATCGACGACCTGCTGACGTCTGTCCTGTTGTGAACGAAAATCCAGAACAAGGTCGCTCATCAAAACAGGAATATCGAAACCATCTTCAATAGTCACTTCCACCATTCTGGTATCGATGATTCTCTTCACTGTTCCACCGCCAGTGGAGTTAAGAAAATTCACTTTATCACCTACTTGAAACTTTTCCATTTTATGTTATTTTTAATTTAGTCACTTTTTTTCACTTGCAAATTTACCGATTTTATCAAATACATGAAAGATTGTCGCAACAAAAAAATCCTAACTCATAATTGGAAAAAGTCTGTTGTCTGTTGTCCGTTGTCTGTTGACTTTTTTTATTTTTGCAAAAAATAAAAAATGGAAAGACGTTTCAACAGTTACAACTCATATTTCACTCGTATCTTCGGTGGTCGCGTGCAGAAAATCAGCATAGACGCTGGATTCAGCTGCCCGAATCGTGACGGCAAGATAAGCACCGGAGGCTGTTCCTTCTGTCGCAACGACGCCTTCAATCCTTCATACTGCCGTCCTGAGAAAAGCATTCGCCAGCAGATTGAAGAAGGCATAGAGTTTCATCAGAGACGCTACCGCAGAGCAAAGAATTATCTCGCCTACTTCCAACCTTATAGCAATACATATAAAAATGTAGATGAGCTGGAAAAAATCTACAAACAAGCCTTGGAAGTGGAAGGCGTGATAGGCATAGTCGTAGGAACGCGTCCAGACTGCATAGACGAAGAGAAGCTCGCTTTGTTAAAGGAAATTAACAAAACACATTACGTCATGATTGAATACGGAGTGGAATCAGTCTATGACGAGACATTGAAACGCATCAACAGAGGCCACGATTTCGAAACAGCAAAGAAAGCCATCTGTCTCACCCACGAATATGGTCTTCCTTGCGGAGGTCATTTCATATTCGGTCTCCCAGGAGAATCACGCGAGATGATGATAAATGCCGCTGACATCATTTCAGAGCTGCCATTGACAACAGTGAAATTCCATCAGCTGCAGATATTCAAAGACACTCTCATGGCCGAGGAATATCTCAACAATCCAGATGCTTTCCATCTTTTCACATTAGAAGATTACATCGATTTCGTCATCGACTTCACTGAAAGATTAAATCCAGATTTAGTCATAGAACGCTTCGCCGGCGAAGTCCCGCCACGTTATCTCATCTCAAAGCCATGGATGAACCTCCGCTACGATGAAGTCCTCAACCTCATCGAGAAAAGAATGGAAGAACGCGACACATTCCAAGGAAAGAAATTCAAAACCTCAGAATCTCAAAATAATTCCTAATTCATAACTCCTAACTCCTAATTTAAAAAAGATGTACATAAAATCCAACGACTTATTCAAAGAGACTCATCCTGAGAGAATCTATGAAAATATAGATAAACCTATTATCATTGCGGATCATCTTCTGACTCCTGACAATATGGGTTCCATGATTCGTCTTGCCGACAATATTGGTGCGTCGGAGATGTGTTTCCTTGGCGTCGCTCCTACCCATAGTCTTTCAAAGGTCAAGAAAGCCGCTGCCAGCAGCAAGGATAATATTAAATGGTATTATACAGAAGATGATGACTTACGTAAAATCGTCGGTGACAAGAAGATCGTCGCCATTGAGACATCCGACGATGCTGTATGCATTTACGACTGTGAGTTACCTAGCGATATTGCTTTCATCGTCGGCAACGAAAGCCGCGGCATCAGAGAAGAGATTTTAAGACAATGCGACATGACGGTCTACATCCCAGTTCCAGGACCGACACGTTCCTTGAATGTCAGTCATGCTGCTGCAGTAGCGATGTTCGAATGGCAGAGACAGATGTTGAAAAGAGTATAAAAAAAGGAACACGAATTCGTGTTCCTTTTTTTATACTCTTTTTAATCAGTCTTATTTAGCAACAACAACGCGTTGTACTGAGTTTTGACCTGCGTTGTCAACAACGTTGAAGAAGTAAACGCCGTTTTCGTAAGCGCTCATATCAACAACATTGTCTTGTGTCTTAACAACTTTTACCAATTGACCAACTGAGTTGTAAACTGCTACGTAGTCGATGTTGTCACCTTCTACTGTAACTACACCTGTTGTTGGGTTTGGATATATGTTATATGTGTTGCTTAAGATTTCTTCTACATCTTCACCCCAAATTCTGAGTGACAATGGAGCTTCGAATAATTCTTCTGCATTAGAAGCTGCACAAACGATTTTAGCTTCATATGTCTTACCTTTTTCAAGGCCGAATGTTGTGAAGTTAACTGTCATTGTTGCTGATTCACCGATTTTGAGTTTACCATCAACTTTTTCTAATTCTGCCCAACCACCAAATACAGAGTTACCTGAACAAGCTATAGCGATATGAACGTTACCATATTTTTGTGTGAACAATTCACTTGCAAAATAGAAAGGACCTTCATTGTTTATACGGAGAACATCACCGTATGGAGCTAAGCTTTCTGGTTTGTTGTCAAATACCAATGGCATTTGTGGTGTATCTTGAGATGGAACACCTTGTAATAATGATACTGTTGCCCATACATTGAAACCGCTTAATACTACAGGTTCATCTAATTCTGCTGCAACCCATCCTGCTTGAATTTCGCTATAAGGAAGTGTTTTTTCTGCAAGGCATTCACCTGGTTGACCATCGAAACCTTGTTTGTAGATACGGAATACTACGTCAGAACCTTCAACGATACCATAATCACCAGCTGTTTGAATTTCTGCGAAAGGATACATAACATGAGTAATCTTAGTACCTGCAACTGAACTTGCATAAGATGCTGCTGGATACATAGCACCTATTTCAATGATTGTTGGTTCTTCGATATTAAGACCAATTACAGCTGAGTTTTCATCTAAGTATTCAGCATAGCTGATTGTTTCAATTTTTTCATAATTGTCTGTACCTACACCATAGTCAATCCATGCTGTATAGTCAGCAATTGTTGTACCTGTATTTTCCAATACGAATTCAACTGAAGTTACATCATCAACGTCAGCGCTTGCTTCAACTGATGCTGGTGCAAATTCAATAACTGCAACACCTTCAGCGCTTAATTGCTCAAGTGTTAAGTTGTCTACATAAAAATCTGATGTAGCAAGTGGAGGATAGAAGTTCATAGCACTAAGTTGACGTGATGATGATGAACCTTCGTTCCATTGCCATTCATAAATCAATGTTTCTTCTTCACCTGGCATTGTAGCATAGAATTCAGCCTTGTCTGTGTTGATGTCGATAACATAACGGAAATGCATCCATGCATCGAAAACACAAGAATATTCTTGTTCGCCTTCATTTACACTAATTACACCCAAATTTGCTGCTGGAACTTGAGATTGTCCGCTATATTTCATATGGAGGTAATTTTCCATTGCCCATACAGATGAGCTACCTGCGAAATGGTGAAGGAGGTTGTAGTATCCGCTCTTGCCATTTGGAACGTATACATCAAATTCGAGTTCATAACTACCTGATGTATAGTTACCTAATTTAAGGACTTGGTCGTTGCCATTTGTAAAGTGAGCACATTTACGGCCATCGAATTCAGCAATAACACCTTCTTCAGCACCGCCTTCTGTTGTTGACCATGTTGTCCAGCAGTCATTACCTTTTTCAGCGATTTTATCGCCTACTTCATAGTTTTCAAAATCTTCATTGATTAAGAATGTTGCATCTGGTTCCTGTGCATTGACTGCACCGAATAAACCGAGAACGCATGCCATTGTGAAAAGTAAGTTTTTCTTCATAATGTTAAATTTGATTAATAATTATTATTTAAATTGCAATCTAGTTTATTGACGGCAAATTTAATATTTTCTCAAAGAAAAATCAACATATTATTTATTATTTTTGCGATATATTTTAAACATTTCAACATAATTATAAATGATTAAATATCAACACGTTTTCTTCGACTTAGACAATACTCTTTGGGACTTTGACAGAAGTTCTATCATGGCTTTCGACAAGATTTATGATATTTTCGAACTTATTAATTATGGTATTCCTAGCGCAAGCGATTTCCATCATACATATTTTGAACACAACAACAGACTTTGGGAGCTTTATCGTCAAGGAAAAATAGACAAGGAATTTCTGAAGACAGAGCGTTTTCGTCTGCCTTTAAACGACTACGGCATCGTTGATGAAAAACTTGCCATCGACTTGGGTGAAAGTTACACTGATTATGCCGCTCGTCTCGTCGCTTTAGTTCCAAATACATTAGAAATCCTTAATTATCTTAAAGAAAAGAATTACAATATTCATTTAATAACCAACGGCTTTCTTGAAGTGCAGTCGATTAAAATGCAGGCATCGGGATTGGACAAACTGATTGACAAGTCTTTCGTATCTGAAGTAGTGGGATTTAAAAAACCTGACCACAGGATTTTCCATCACGCCATGGAAAGCGTCGACGCCACTATAGAAAACAGCGTCATGATAGGCGACGACCTGTCCGTCGACATAATCCCAGCCAGAGAAATCGGAATGACACACATCTACTTCAACAGAAAAAAAATATCTCATAACGAACAACTCGATTATGAGATAGAAGACCTTATTAAGATTAAGGAAATCCTTTAAAAAACTTAAAATTTCAAAATCTCAAAACTTCAAAAAATATTCTGAGTTTTTGAGATTGGTTCTGAATTTCTACTTAAGGTGCGCAAGTACGCTTATCTTTCCTTTCACCTTATCGCCAATCTTGACGTTTATTTCTGAGTCTATCGGGAGGAAGAAATCCACTCTTGAACCGAAGCGTATCAGTCCGAACTCCTCGCCTACTTTTGCAGCAGCGCCTTTATCCACGAAACAGACAATGCGTCGTGCCATCACGCCAGCAATCTGACGGAAAAGAACTTCTCTGCCTTGTTCATCCTTAACGACTAAAGTATTACGTTCGTTAAGCTCTGATGACTTTGGATTTATGGCGAACAATTTCTTTCCTGGATGATATTTGTAATAACTCACAATGCCATTGATTGGAAACCAGTTGACATGAACGTTATATGCTGACATAAATATTGAAATCTGTATTCTCTTATCGTGGAAATATTCCTTTTCTTCCACTTCTTCAATCACGACGACTTCACCATCAGCTGCTGAAACGACAGCGTTTTCTTCTATCGTAGTGACTCTGTTTGTAGGAACTCTGAAGAAAGTGAAGCTCCAAAAAACGATTACGGAGCAAGCGACCGTCATAAATATCTGCAATAATTTAACTGGAACGAAAAGCCAGAACGCCGCTACTATTATAGC
>JAZKYG010000060.1:0-23710 GCA_045612025.1 Bacteroidales bacterium | reverse complement strand
CATACAACCAGCGATACGTCCGACCTTGCTGATGTTGAAGACCTCTCTGATCTCGATGTTACATGTAACAACCTCTTCGATTTCTGGAGCCAACATACCTTCGATAGCAGACTTGATTTCTTCGATGGCTGTGTAGATGATAGAGTAGAGGCGGATATCGATTTCTTCTTTCTCTGCAAGACGTCTTGCTTGTAATGTAGGACGTACGTTGAAGCCAACGATGATAGCATTTGATGCTGAAGCCAATAAGATATCAGACTCGCTGATAGCACCGACTGACTTGTGGATAACGTTGACCTGTACCTCTGGTGTAGAGAGTTTCAACAATGAGTCTGCCAAAGCTTCTGATGAACCGTCAACGTCAGCCTTAACGATGATGTTGAGTTCTTTGAAGTCGCCGATAGCGATACGTCTTCCGATTTCGTCCAAGGTGATGTGTTTTTGTGTACGCAAGCCTTGTTCTCTTTGTAATTGCTGACGACGTGAAACGATTGACTTTACTTCTTTTTCATCATCGAATACGTTGAAGTTGTCACCTGCTTGAGGAGCGCCGTTGAGACCTAACATCAATACTGGTGTTGAAGGGCCTGCAGACTTGACAGCTTTGTTTTGTTCGTTGAACATAGCCTTTACCTTGCCGTATGTTGTACCAGCGAGAACCATGTCACCGACTTTAAGTGTACCGTCTTGAACCATGATCTTAGCTACATAACCGCGACCTTTGTCCAATGCAGACTCGATGATAGTACCCTTAGCAGCTTTCTTAGGATTTGCTTTAAGGTCTAAGAATTCAGCTTCCAACAATACTTTGTCTAACAATTTGTCAACGTTGAGACCTTGTTTAGCAGAGATTTCTTGTGACTGATATTTACCACCCCATTCTTCAACGAGGATGTTCATCTGTGCCAACTCTTGATAAATCTTTTGTGTGTTGGCTGTAGGCTTATCTATTTTATTTATCGCGAAAACGATAGGAACGTTAGCTGCTTGAGCGTGGTTGATAGCTTCAACTGTCTGAGGCATAACGCTGTCGTCAGCTGCGATAACAATGATAGCGACGTCGGTCAAGCTAGCACCACGAGCACGCATAGCTGTAAATGCTTCGTGACCTGGAGTATCCAAGAATGAAATCTTCTTTCCAGATGCTGTTGTAACTTCGTAAGCACCGATATGTTGGGTGATGCCGCCAGCTTCGCCTGCTGCTACGTTAGCATTACGGATACTGTCCAAAAGTTTTGTCTTACCGTGGTCAACGTGACCCATAACAGTTACGATAGGCGCTCTTGGAATCAAGTCTTCTGGTCTGTCTTCTTCTTCGTTGCTTGACAATGCTTCTTGAACGTCAATGCTGATGAACTCTACTTTAAATCCGAATTCTTCTGCAACTAATGTCAAGATTTCAGCGTCGAGACGTTGGTTGATAGAAACGAAAACACCTAAACTCATACATGTTGAAATAACCTTTGTTACAGGTATGTTCATCATGTTGGCCAATTCGTTCGCTGTAACGAACTCTGTGACCTTGAGGGTTTTCTTTTCTTCCATTTCGTGGAGTCTTTCTTCCTCCATCTCGTTGGCTATGTTGTGACGTTTTTCGCGACGGTGTTTTGAAGTCTTTGACTTGCCAAGTGGTGACAAACGTGCCAAAGTCTCCTTGATTTGTTTTTGGATTTCTTCGTCTGAAAGCTCAACTTTTTCTTCAACAACAGGTTTTACAGGCTTCTTGAACTTATCGTTCTTACGTTTATCGTTGTTACGATTGTCGTTAGGTTTTGCGCCACCTTGTTTGTTATTGTTGTTATTCTTGTTGGCGTTGTTGTTGCCACCCTTGTTGTTGTTATTGTTGTTGCTAGCATTGTTGTTATTGCTTTCGCTGTTGGCTACGCTGCCTTCAGCGCCAATGCGTTTGCGCTTTTTCTTCTTGTCTTTGCCAAAGCCTTTGTTGTCGTCACCTGAAGATGCAACAGGTTGCTTGGCCTTTGGCTTACGTTCTGTAGGAAGTTCAATCTTGTCTAGAATCTTTGGACCTTCCAACTTCTTGACTTGAGTAGGGATGAAGTTGACAGGTTTTTGTTCTTGACTTTGACCTTGACTCTGAGTTTGAGTCTGAGCTTGAACTTGTGTTTGTGCTTGACTTTGAACAGCAGGCTTTACTTGTTGTCTGTTGTCCATTGTCTGTTGTCTATTGTCATTAGACTGTTTATGTTTGTTATCTTTTTTGTCCTTAGATTTTTTGTCTTCTAATGGGATTTTTCCCACTACATTAATATGTATGCCGCTATTATTTTTCTTGTCCGAATTGTTTGTGTTGATGTCCTTTTTAGGTTCTGCAGCAACAGGTTTTTCAGTCACTTCAGCTTCCTTTTTAGGTTCTGCTACAACTTCTTTAGCTTCTTTTGCTTTAGGTGCTTCAACGATAGTTTCAGTTTTGACTTCCTTGACTTCTGTTTTAGGAGCTACAACTTCCTCGGCTTTAGTCTCGACTTTAGGTTCGACTTTAGGTTCAACTTTAGCCTTGACTTCTTCCTGAGGTTTCTCTTCTTTCTTTTCAACTGGAGCTTTCTTTTGTTTGTCTTCAGTAATGCTGCCGTTGATGCGAATTGTAACTTCTTCATCTTCATAGTCATCACTTGCGTCTTCATTCTTTACAGAATCAACGGTGATGCTTTTGCCTTTATAGCTGAAGTCGCCGAGTTGGTCGGCATTTTTCTTTACTTCCTTTTCGCCTTGATATTCTTTAACGAGGAGGGCATACATTTCTCCGTTAAGTTTTGTGTTAGGCGATGTGTCTAATTTGTAGCCTTTCTTTCCGAGGAATTCAATGATTGTGGACATACCAATATTGAATTCTTTTGCGGCTTTTGATAATCTGATGTTATTCTTTAAATCTTCGGACATATAGTATTTTTATGTTAATTCTTAAATAATTTTATTGATCGTCGTCTTCAAATTCAGCTTTGAAAATCTCAAGGATTTCGACTACTGTTTCGATTTCGAGGTCGGCACGTGTTGCGATTTCTTCTGCTGTATATGCTAATACTGACTTAGCTGTATCGCAGCCCATGTTTCTCAAGCTGTCAATGATCCATTCATCGATTTCGTCAACGAATTCTTTGAGGTCGACATCATCTTCCATTTCAGCTTCTTCAGTGTTACGATATACATCGATTTCGTAACCAGTTAACTTACCAGCCAATTTGATGTTGTAACCGCCTTTACCGATAGCCAAGCTTACTTGGTCGTTTTCCATATAGACTTCAGCGACTTTCTTTTCATCATCGAGAACGATTGATGATATTTTAGCTGGGCTTAAAGCTCTTGTGATGAACAAGTCGGCCTTTGTTGTGTAGTTGATAACGTCGATATTTTCGTTACGAAGTTCTCTCACGATACCATGGATACGTGAACCCTTCATACCGACGCATGCGCCAACTGGATCGATGCGGTCATCGTATGATTCGACAGCGATTTTCGCTCTTTGGCCTGGTTCTCTGACGATTTTACGGATTGTAATCAAACCATCATAAACTTCTGGAACTTCCATTTCGAACAAACGTTGCAAGAAGATTTCTGATGTTCTTGACAAGATGATGACAGGAGAACCGTTCTTGTTTTCAACGCTCTTGACGATAGCTCTGATAGTGTCACCTTTTTTGTAGTTGTCAGAAGGAATTTGTTCCATTTTAGGAAGAACTAATTCGATGCCGTCTTCGTCAACGATTAATATTTCCTTACGCCAGACTTGGTAAACTTCAGCTGTGATGATTTCACCGACTTTGTCTTTATATTTCAAGAAGATGTTTTCTTTCTCGAATTCCATGACTTTTGTCTGGAGGTTTTGACGGATAGCCAAAATTTCTCTTCTGCCGAAGTCCTTGATTTCAACTACTTCTGAAACTTCTTCGCCAACTTCAAAGTCAGGCTCGATTTTGATAGCTTCAGAATATTCGATTTCGCTTAATGGATCTTCAACGTTACCATCTTCAACGACTGTACGATTGTGATAAATTTCGAGAACACCTTTATCAATATTGACAATGATGTTGAAATATTCATCGCTTCCATATTTTTTTGCAAGCATAGCTTTGAACACATCTTCAATAATGTGCATCATTGCTTCACGATCAATATTCTTGAATTCTTTAAATTCAGAAAAGGTGTCGATTAAATTTAATATTTCCATATAATTCTAGAAACTTAAAAGTTAATGTATGGTTTAATTTCTTTAATATCTGAGAATGATAATTCAACTGTGTTTCCGTAGGTTGTTTTTCTCAACTTGCCTAACATTTTTATTGTAGCTTCTTGGGCTTCGATTTTTTCTTCGTTGTAAGAAATGAGCTTATAAACTTTCTTGATGCCTTCGTTGCTTAAAATTTCAAGTTCTTTTTCTACGTATTTGTTCAGTTGACGATGTTTTAACAAAGGATAGTCGATTCCTGCTGATGATACGCTGAGTTCGTAATCTTCAACTTCTCTGTCGAGGCGACCTTCGATGAAACGGCTTAACTCTACGCAGTGATCGATTGTGACTGAACTGTCAGCGTCGATATATACGTTAATTACATTGCTTTTGGAAACTGTGATGTCGACAACGAAACGGTCTGAGTTTTCTAAAGCTTCGTTGGCTAATTCTGTTATTTGATCCTTTGTTATCATGGTGAATTTTTGACAATAAAAAAACCTGTTACATTCCGTAGCAGGTCTTCAATTTATAAATTTGTTGTCGAACAAGGATTCGAACCTTGACAGGCAGAACCAAAATCTGCAGTGCTACCATTACACCATTCGACAATCATTATTTCGTATCTTGAATGTGAGTGCAAAGATATAGCTTTTTTTAATATGCGCAACAAAAAAATGAATTTTTTTTAATTTTTTTTTATACCTTATTAATATAGATAAAAACGGTTCAATAATATATCTGCAAATATCCCGTTAATTCAAAAAAAATATGAATTGTGCATTAAGAATTATGAATTAAATCTTATCTTTGCAAATTACATTTTCTTGTTATAGAATAAATAATTAAACATAAATACTAATGAGTTTCAAAAAGTTAAACAACATTGTAGGATGGTTCGTCTTCCTTGTCGCGACCATTGTTTATGTACTCACATTAGAAAACACCGTCAGTTGGTGGGATTGTGGTGAGTATATTTCCACAGCTTATAAATTACAAGTAGGTCACCCTCCAGGAGCTCCTCTTTTTCAGATGATAGGTCGATTTTTCTCACTTTTTGCCTTCGGTGATGTGACAAAAGTAGCACTAATGATCAATTTAATGTCTGCTTTGTGCAGCAGTTTTACCATTTTATTCCTCTTCTGGACTATAACGCATCTCTCAAAAAAGATGTGGATGAAAGATGGCGAAGCTGCTCCGTTGTCAAATAAAATCGCTGTTTTGTCTACAGGCGTTATCGGCGCTTTGGCTTACACCTTCTCAGATTCATTCTGGTTCTCTGCCGTGGAAGGTGAGGTGTATGCGATGTCATCATTATTTACAGCCATAACATTCTGGGCAATATTGAAATGGGAAGAAGTCGCTGATAAACCTTATAACTATCGATGGCTCATATTTATAGCTTATCTCATCGGTTTGTCAATCGGTGTACACCTCCTTAATCTCTTGTGTATCCCGGCTGTTGTTTACGTTGTTTATTTCAAGAAATATGACAAGATAACATTGAAGGGTTTCATAGTAGCAGGTCTGATATCAGTAGCTCTCGTTGGTTTGATCCAAGTTGTTCTTATTCCTGCAATCGTTTCATTATGTGGTAAGTTCGAGTTGTTCTTCGTCAACACTCTCGGAACTCCGTTTAATGTCGGAACAGTGGTTTATTTCATACTTCTTATCGCTATAATTGTATTGGGAATTTATTTCTCAAATAAATATAAGAAGGTGATATTGAATGTTGTGGTTCTTTCATTTATGTTTATAATGATTGGTTACTCTTCATTCTTTATGCTTGTTATTCGCGCTAATGCTAATACTCCTATCAATGAAAATGACCCAAGCGAAGCTGTTTCTATGCTTTCATATTTGAAACGTGAACAGTATGGCAGCTGGCCTTTGCTCCGCGGACCTTATTATATGGCTAAACCTATCGACGCAAACGACGGCAGCCCCGTCTATGTGAGAGATGAAAAGAAAGGTAAATATGTCATCACAGATGATAGAAGAGGTACAGAACCTGTATATGATGATAACCTTACCACAATATTCCCACGTATGTGGAATGGTACAAAACGAATGTACACAAGTACTTACGAACAATATATCGATAAGTCGAAGATGGTGCCTGTGACAATCAAGAAACCTAATGGTGCAGGCGGATATACTACAGAGACTGTTATGCGTCCTACATTCGGACAGAATTTGAAGTTCTTTATCGGCTATCAATGTAATCATATGTACTGGCGTTATTTCATGTGGAATTTCGTCGGTCGTCAGAATGATATCCAAGGCCATGGCGAATTGGAATATGGTAACTGGTTGAGCGGTATCAAGTTCATTGATGAAGCACGTTTGGGCAAACAAACCGATCTTCCAAAATCTATGACAAATTCAGGACGTACTACATTCTTCTTCTTGCCTTTAATATTAGGTTTGATAGGTTTGTTCTATCATATCAAGAAAGATATTAAGGATTCTTGGGTGGTGTTCTTGTTATTCTTCATGACAGGTCTCGCCATCGTTATCTATTTGAACCAGACTCCATTCCAACCACGTGAACGTGACTATGCATACGCTGGATCTTTCTATGCATTCTGTATTTGGATCGGTATCGGCGTTATGGGTGTTATGGAACTGTTGCAAAAAATTATTAAGAACAAGATGACTGTTGCTATAGTCGCATTCGTGTTATGTCTCTCTGTCCCAACAGTTATGGCTGCTTCAGGATGGGAAGGACACAATCGTTCAAATAAGACTGCTGCTTTGGATTGGGGTAAGAATTACCTTAAGAACCTTCCTGAGAATGCAGTCATCTTTACCCGTGGTGATAATGATACATTCCCTCTTTGGTATGTTCAGGAAGTTGAAGGCTATCGCACAGACGTACGTGTATGTAACTATATGCTTTCTTCAGGTTACTGGTATGTTCACCAAATGGGACGTAAACAGTATGAGTCAGACAGACTTCCATTGTCATTGACACCAGAACAATATGATAATGGTGTTAATGAACCTATATTTATCCAAGATATTTTTGAAGGCCCGGTAGAATTGAAGGACGCTATCGAATTTATCAAGAGTGATAATCCTAGAACTAAAGTCGGTTTGGTTTCAGGTGATAAGGTTAACTACCTCCCAGCGCGTCGTCTTAAGATTACTGTTGATAAAGAGGCTGTTGTCCGTAATGGCATTGTCCCTGAAAATATGAAGGATCAAATCGTTGATGAGATCGTTTGGGAAATTCCAAGCAGCGTTAATTACCTTTATAAGAATGACTTGATGCTTCTCGACTTTATGGCAACCAACAACTGGACTCGTTCCGTATATTTCACAAGTTTGAGTGATATCAAGAATATTCTTGGCATTGATGAGTATCTGCATCAAGAAGGTCTCGCTCATCGCTTTATGCCTGTGAAGGCTGTGTCTTATTATAAAGATGCAGGTGGCGTTTTTGTTGATGGCTCTTACGAATTGCTTATGGCTGACGACATCAGATGGGGTAACCTTAACGACCCAGATGTGGCTGTTGACCCAGAAAGCCGTCGTAGTGCATTGTTTGTAAAACAAGCATATATGCGTCTTGCACAAACTCTTGCTAATAACCAAAGAAAGGAAGAAGCTGTTGCTGTTTTGGATAAATGCCTTGAATTCTTCCCTAATGACAAACTTCCTTATGACGTTTTGATGATGACTTATCCTGAAATCTATTATGCATGTGGAGCTACTGATAAAGGTGACGCGTTTATGAATACTATGCTCGAAAACTGCAAAGACAATCTCAGATATTATTATGAATTGGATACCCCGTTCTTGATGTATTATGCAGAGAGCATATATGAGAACTTGGCTATCTTGGATAAGATGAATACCATTGCGACTAAGTACAAACGCAATGATCTAAGAGTTCAGGTGACAAATACATTCCATGAAGAAAACGGTAAATTTTATCCGTATTTAGCTAGATAAAAGACGGAAACAAAAAAGCTCAGAATCAATTCTGAGCTTTTTTGTTTGTATAACTTCTGATAACCAGCCATATTCCCGCTACTAAGAAAGGAATGCTGAGCCATTGCCCCATATCTAATGTCATTGATGTCTCGAATTCTACTTGAGGGTTTTTGATGAATTCTATCAATATTCTTGAACCGAAAATCACGATGAGGAATATTCCGAACATGAATCCTGGTCGTTTCTCGGTCATGTTTTGCTTGTAATAAGCGTATAAAAGATATACGAAAACAGCTACGCAGAACAGAGCTTCATAGATTTGTGTTGGATGACATGCTGGAATGTTTTCAATTGGCATACCGATAGGGTAGTCTCTGACGAACTTGAATCCCCAAGGAAGTGTTGTTGGTTCGCCGTAAATCTCAGAGTTCATGAGGTTGCCTAAACGGATGAGTGCGCCTCCGATGGCTGCAGGAACAACGATTCTGTCTAATGTCCAGATGTATGGTTTATTGATTTTCTTAGCATAGATAAACAGACCTATCAATATTCCTATCGCGCCTCCATGACTGGCGAGACCGCCTTCCCATACTTTCAAAATCTCAATAGGATTTGATAAATAATAAGATGGTTCGTAGAAAAGACAATGTCCTAAACGAGCGCCTAATACTGTGGAAATCAGCATATACATCCAAAGCATGTCTAGTTGGTCTTCGTTCATGTTTTCTCTTTTGTAAATGTTTTTCATGATGTAATAACCACCGATGAAAACCAATGCCCATAAAAGTCCGTACCATGCAATAGGGCGGCTGCCTATGTGAAAGATGTAGGGATCAACATCCCAAACGACATAATTTAATAACATGATTTTTTTATTTTTTGCAAATGTAATACTTTTTTTAAAATTAGGAATTGTTCAAAGTTCAGCGTTAAAATGATTCTTGATTTCGATGTTGGGAATGTTAACGTTTTTTAACTTGAAATCTTTTTGCTTGCAATAATTGAACAATCCTTCTTTTGTAAGATATTCAGCTAGGTACTCTTGCTCTGTCTGTCCTGGAGTAGGAATGAGGTAGGCGTTTCTGTTAAGAGTGATTAAATCCATTAAGGAAGAATATCCTCCTCGGCAGATTATCTTCTTTGATTTTGAAACCAATTCTGCAAATTCATCATCATCGACATGATTGAAGAATGTGACATTTTCAGGAGCATTGGCTGGGATGTTTTCTTCATCAGGCTTCGCTCTTAAAATGACAATGTTTTCTTTGATGTCGCTTGCTTGTTTTATGATGATGTCTTCTAAAATAGTGCGCTGAGGTTCTGGTCCTGATAATATCACAAGATATTCTGTCGACTTTATTTCTTCTTTCAATTCTGAAGAAAAACGACTTAGAAAACCGATGTATCTTGTTTTTGTTTTGATGTTTGCAGGATGTGATAAAACGCCTGATAATGAAGGTCTATTCTCCACGTCAGGAATCCATAGTTCGTTATATTTTTTGATATAACTATGATGTAGCAGATTTATAATAGGAGATGTCCATTTGAAGAACTTAGGAACCTGAATGTTTAATTGATGAGTTATGTAGATTGAATGTGCTTTTTTGCTCCAGCATCCGAATCTGTTGTCGGATATGATGATGTCAATATTATAGTCGTTGACGATTTTTTCTATTTCCTTATGTTCTTTCTTGAAATTCATTAAGGCGTTAGGAATCGATTTTAATAGCTTGAAAACTTGAGAGTTGCCCTTGCTATAAGTCGGTTCAAATCCAGGAAGCTTGATGAATGTCAGGTTTGGAAATTCTTTCTGAAGGAATGCTAAAGGAGCTTTGTCTGCTGCTATGATAGGATTGTCTCCCGATTCCAATATTCCTCGTATTATAGGAACGCATCGGGTGGCGTGGCCTAAACCCCAATTCAACGGACATATCAATATATTCTTTTTCAAATCCTTCATTTTTGCAAAGATAAGAAAAGTCAACAGACAACGGGCAAGAGACAGCATACTTTTTCTTGGATTGTGAGAGGATAATAAATTGTAAAGTCGTTGTATTGTGTTTTTTTAACATATTTTCTTAATTAAAATTAACGTAAATTGGTATAAATCAATAGTGTAAAATACTTATCTTTGCAAAATGAATAATCGTTTGTTATATGAGGTCGCGTTGACATTGGTTCCTGGCATTGGCGATGTTAATGGCAAGAAACTAGTGGCGTATTGCGGAGGTGCGGAGGCTGTTTTTTACGAGAATAAGAAAACGCTTTCTAGGATTCCTGGGATAGGTGAGAAGACGATAGAAAGTATCTTATCGCAGAATGTTTTGTCGCGCGCTGAGCGAGAGTTGGATTTTGCAGAGAAGCATGACATAAGGATTTTGTATTATCTCAATTCGGATTATCCCAAAAGACTGCAGCATTGCTATGATAGTCCTATGATTTTGTATTGTAAGGGGAATACAGACTTTAATGTAGATAAGATTGTCGGTATTGTCGGAACGCGTAATGTGACGGATTATGGGAAGATTATGACTGATAAGATTGTGTCGGAACTTGTTGGTGATGACGTGCTTGTCGTTAGCGGTCTTGCTTATGGCGTTGACACTTGCGCGCATAGTGCTTCGGTGAGGAATGGACTTAAGACGGCAGCGGTATTGGCGCATGGACTTCATACTATTTATCCTCCAGTAAATAGAAACCTTGCGAAGAAGATGCTGGAGTGTGGAGGCAGTCTCTTGACGGAGCAGCTTAGCGGTGTGGATCCAGACAAGGAGAATTTCCCGAAGAGAAACAGAATCGTTGCCGGTATGGTCGACTGTCTGATAGTGGTGGAGAGCGCGTCTAAAGGAGGAGCGCTCATCACTGCTGAAATCGCTAATGCTTATGATAGAGAGGTGTTTGCGGTGCCAGGGCGCATCGGTGATGTGTATAGCGCTGGCTGTAACAAGATAATCAAAGATAATAAGGCGAACATATTGCTTGATGTCGGCGATTTGCGTTCGATAATGCGCTGGGATGAGAATAAGAAGGTCATGGCGAAGCAGATGCGACTGTTTCGTGAGTTTAACGAGGAAGAGAGGCTGGTGATGAAACTGTTTGAAGAAAGCGATGTCGTTTATCTTGATAATATCATCACGGAGACGATGCTTTCGCCTACAAAAATAGCCTCGATTTTATTGTCGTTGGAGTTTGACGGCATATTGACGGCACTGCCTGGAAAACGTTATCAAAAGTTGTGATTATAATAGGATTATAAAATAAAAATTCTTATTTTTGCAACAAAATAAGCATAAATGCAAGAAGGTATCGTTATTAAATCAACGGGAAGTTGGTATGAAGTGAGAAATGAGAATGGCGAAGTGGTGCTTTGCCGTCTCAGAGGTAAAATTCGCCTTGATGGCATTAGGACGACAAACCCTGTGGCAGTGGGGGATAGGGTTATTTTTGAACAGGAAAATAATAAGGATACCTGCGTGATAAACAAGATATTGCCTCGCTATAACGTGATAGTGAGAAAGTCGGTGAACCTCTCAAAGGCATCTCATATCATAGCTTCGAATATCGACCAGGCCATTTTGGTTGCGACTATAGCGCATCCTAGAACATCGACTGGTTTTATGGATAGATTCCTGGTTACGGCAGAGGCTTATCATATCCCAACGACAATAGTCTTTAACAAATGCGACCTGTATGATGAAGAGCAGATGGCTGTTGCAAAAGAACTGATAGATACTTTTGAGAATATTGGATATCATGCTTTTATGGTGTCTGCTAAAACCGGATTCCAATGTGATGAACTTAAAGAGATAATGAAAGATAAAGTCAATCTTTTCTCAGGTCACTCTGGCGTCGGCAAGTCGGCATTGGTGAATCGTCTCGACTCAAATCTCAATGTCAGGGTCGGCGATATCTCTGAAGTTCATGAGAAAGGAAAGCATACTACCACATTTTCTCAGATGTTCCCGCTTTCATTCGGAGGTTATATCATTGACTCTCCAGGTATTAAGGAGTTCGGTCTTTATGATATGGAAAAGGAGACACTTGCACAGCGTTTCCCAGAGATGCGTAACCTTATGCATGAATGTAAGTTTTCGAACTGTACACACATGCACGAACCTCATTGTGCAATAAAAGATGCTGTGGAGCAAAACCTTATCGCAGACTGGCGTTACAATGATTATTGTAATATGATGGAAGATAATTTATGAAACAGCTTTTGTCATTATTTCTGATAATATTTTCTTTTGGGCTTTATGCTCAGCAAGATACGACATCATGCGTGATTGTCTCTGATATTGTCATAAGTGGAAATAATGTTACAAAAGATGCTATTGTTTTTAGGGAACTGACCTTTGCAATCGGTGATACGATTCCTGCGCAGCAATGGGAAGAAGAGCTGCGTATCAGTTATGAAAATGTGCAGAATACAACTCTGTTTAATTTCGTTACCTTTGAACAGCAGGAGGATAAGTCACGGGATAATGCTGTGGTTCTTAATATCGATGTCGTTGAACGATGGTATATGTGGGTTTTTCCTTACGTTGCTTATTCAGACAGAAACCTTAATGCCTGGTATGAGGCTGACGATATCAGACGTTTCAGCTATGGTGTTGAAATGAAATATCGTAATTTCTTAGGTTTGAAGCATAATCTTGACTTTACCTTTATTTCTGGATACAATCAGAATTATAGTTTGTCATATGATATTCCGTATCTTACAGATAAGCAACATCTTGGTTTGAAATTCGGAGGAGGATATAAGAGGGATAAGGAAGTGTCGTATATAACGGAAAATAACAAGATTATTTATTTCAATGGCGATGATGAGTTCGCGAAACAATCGGCTTTCGCTTTTGTGGAACCGTATTTTCGCTTCGGACATCGTAATAAGTTATTTGTGAATTTCAGTTATAACAATACTCTTTTTCATGAAGTGTTGCCATCGCTGAATGATGATTTCTGCAGTTTGGACGGAAATCGTTTTCAGTATTTTTCTTTGCTGGCGACTTTTAAAAATGACTTCCGTGATGAGCAGAATTATCCTTTGAACGGACATTATTTTGAACTTCTGATGGAAAAAGTTGGCTTCGGAGCTTTCAAGTCTTCGCCAGATGTTTTTTACGCGAAAATTACAACGGACTTGTATAGACCAATCAAAGGGCGTTGGTATTGGGCTTCTAATCTGACAATTAAAATGTCGCCAGATGCAGATGCTCCGTATTTCTTGAATCAAGGTCTGGGCTACAAAAACGATTATGTTAGAACGTATGAACTGTATGTCATCGATGCGATGAATTTTGCTTTGGTAAAGAATAATTTGAAATATGCAATATTGAATCCTGTGACAAGATATATTACATTTGTCAAGAATGAACGATTCGGAAAGATACATTTTGCTATGTATGCCAATCTGTTTTTTGATTGTGCGTATTCATGGAAAATGACTGTAAATCAATCGTCTTTCTTGGATAATAAATTTATCTTCGGAACAGGGGTCGGTATAGATTTTGTCACATATTACGATAAGGTCCTTCGTTTGGAATATGGAGTGAATGATATGGGTGAGACCGGTTTTTTCGTGCATTTTGTGGCACCGATATGATTTGTTAATTTAAAAATAAGAGACATGAAAGTTGTTTTATACGGAAAGGCTTTTGGTAAAGATTATGATGAAATGATGCGCAATATGCTTCGCCTTTTGCAAGATTCAGGTGTTGAGATAATTGTGTATGAGACATTTCTGAATGATATTAAACATTGTTTTGATGAAGATGTCAGCTATAGTCTTTTGAAGAAGACTGACGATATAAAAGGGAAAGCCGATGTCATGTTCTCTTTTGGCGGTGATGGAACTATGTTGGATTCTGTGCCTATCATTCGCGACAGCGGAATACCTGTCTGTGGTATCAACACCGGAAATCTGGGTTTCCTTTCATGTGTTTCCCCTAAAGAAACCATCGATGCCGTGAAAAATATCATAGCTGGAAATTATGAAACAGAGCAGCGTTCATTGATAAAAATAAATGATAAAAATAATATCTTCAATGGTATCAACTATGCTTTGAATGAAATAAGCGTCTGTCGTAAAGATAATGGTACTCTGATAGTTGTGAATGTCTTTATTGATGATATGCTGTTGAATACATACTGGGCAGATGGAATCATTCTGGCTACGCCTACAGGTTCGACTGCATATTCGATGAGCGTCGGAGGTCCTATCATGACACCAAATGCTGATAGTTTTTTGATTACTCCTATAGCGGCACACAATTTAAGCGTACGTCCTGTCGTTATCCCTAACAAAAGTAAGGTGAAAATAAAGGTTGAAGGAAGGTGTGATAGTTTTGCCTTAGGACTGGATTCTCGTATAAAGTTGGTTGATAAATCTTTAGAAATAGAAGTGGAAAAGGCTGACTTCTGCTTTAACATGATAAAGATGCCAAATAAAAACTTTTTTGAGACCATAAGAAAGAAACTTTCGTGGGGTAACGATTTGAGAAATTAATTTAAATAAATATAAAAAAGTTACAACAATTAATCGTAAATTTGCCTCTTTCGCAAATGACATTAATGTTGATTGAAAATCATAGGAAAAGATGATGAAAATTAATAATGTTTTAGCAATGTTTCTTGTTTTGGCATTATCATTTTTAATGCCTAAAAGTGTTAGTTCTCAGATAATGGAAGTTGGAGCGACAGGAAGCTTGCCATATTATGTTGGAGACTTGAATCCTGACAAGCACTTTTCTAATGTTCAGCCATCCTTTGGTGCAGCCTTGAGATATTACCAGAATTTACGTTGGGCGTTCAGATTCCAATATTCTCATTATAATCTTCATATACAGCCAACAGATGAAATCATAGAGCAGGTGCCAGCCTATGGTGATGATAAACAATATCGATTCCCAATAAATCAGGGAGTGAACGACTTTGCGTTTTTGACAGAGTTTAATTTCTTTGACTATTGGACAGGCAGCAAGAAAAATTATATAACGCCATATATCTTCGCCGGTTTGTCATGCTTTAGTTATGCGGCAAAAGAAAGTCCAGAAATCAGAGGTTTTGATTTCTCTTTCCCATTTGGCGCAGGCGTGAAATATAGTGTTGCCAAGAGATTTGGAATGACCTTGGAGTGGAGAATGAATAAGACATTCAATGATGATATCGATAATATAAATGACATTTCTGATGATTTTAAATTCGGTTATGATAATGATTGGATTGGAACATTGGAATTGTCTATAGTATATAGTTTTAATTTACCAAGAAAAGTTAATTGTCACTCTGGCATTACAACTCGTAAATGATTTATGGAAAGTTTGAAAAACAAGATAGATATAAATAGATTGCCACAGCATATAGCAGTCATCATGGATGGCAATGGACGCTGGGCAAAGGAACAAGGCAAGATTCGTATCTTCGGACATCAAAACGGTGTCTCAGCTGTACGTGCTGTATCAGAAGCCTGTGCAGAACTTGGCGTTAAATATCTTACATTATATGCATTTTCTACAGAAAACTGGAATCGTTCTAAGATTGAGGTCGATGCTTTGATGAAGCTTTTGTCAAAGACTATCGCTGAAGAGGTGAAGACCTTGGACGATAATAATATAAGACTTAATGCAATTGGTGATTTGCAAAGACTGCCTAAGTCTAACTACGATGCTTTGATGAAGGCTATCGAAGATACAAAGGATAACGACAGAATGACTTTGACACTTTGTTTAAGCTATTCAGGACGCTGGGAAATCACTCAGGCCGCAAAGTCATTGGCGGAAAAAGTTAAGTCAGGTGAATTGGATATTGAACAAATCGATGAGAAATGTTTTTCTAATTTCTTGAGCACTAATGATATGCCAGATCCAGAACTTTTGGTAAGAACAAGCGGTGAGGAAAGAATAAGCAATTTCTTGTTGTGGCAGTTGGCTTATTCTGAATTTTATTTTACTGATAAATTCTGGCCGGATTTTGGTAAGGAAGACTTGTATGAATCTATAGTTGATTATCAAAGCCGTGAACGTCGTTTCGGTAAGACTAGTGAACAAATAACAGAAAAAAAGTGACATGTATAAATATACTTTAAAATTATTGTTTTTATTGTTTTTTGTCGTGACATTCGGTTCTTCAGTCATGGCACAAATTCAGATTGGTAATGATATGTCAGAAATAGACTATTCTTTGCCAAGAGATTACGAAATTGGTGGTATCACTGTGACAGGCGTGAAGCATCTTGATCCACAGGTGCTGGTCATGATATCTGGATTGCAGATTGGCGAGACAATAGAAGTGCCAGGCGATAAGATCACCAACGCGATAAGAAAACTATGGGATCAAGGATTGTTTGAAGATATTAACATTACATGTACTTCTAAAATTGGAAGAAAGATATTCCTTAACATCGATCTTAAAGAACGTCCTCGTATATCAAAGTTCTCATTTAAAGGCGTCAAGAAGTCTGAAGCAGAAGAACTTAGAAAGAAGATAAACCTCACCCGCGGTGACGTCGCAACAGAACACACTTATACCAAGACAACCAGAATCATTGAAGACTATTACGCAGAAAAAGGTTTCCATAACGTACTTGTTAATGTAGAGGCTAAAGCTGATACAACACGTGACAACTATGTGGATCTTGTCCTTGATGTAGATAAAGGCGATAAAGTTCGTATCGCGGAAATCGTTATCAATGGTAATGAAGAACTGACAGATAATCAAGTTCGTAAGGCAATGAAGGAAACAAAGGTCAAGGGTAATTTCAATCCTCTCGATCCTCTCGGACCAACAGTGTGCCAGGCTGCTTACGATCTCATTACATTGAAACCTAAGAAAGCATTTACAGGAATTGTGGATTATTTCGCTGAAAATTATAAGGTTCGTATATTCAAGGCTTCTAAATATTTGGAAACCAATTATGAAGATGATAAAGTCGCTATCGTTGAGAAGTATAACCAAAACGGCTATCGTGACGCTTATATCGTAAGTGACTCGGTTTATAGAATAGACGATAAAAATATAGGTATCACAATCAATGTTGAAGAAGGTAACAAATATTATTTCCGTAACATTGACTGGGTCGGTAATACAAAATACGACACAGCTGCTTTGAACAGAGTGCTCGGCATTCATAAGGGGGATGTCTATAATAAGGAACTTCTTAGAACCAATTTGGAATATAACGAAGGTGGCTATGATGTCAGTTCGATCTATATGGATGACGGCTATCTCTTCTTCCGTGTCGATCCAGTTGAAGTGAGAGCTGAAAATGACTCCATAGATATGGAAATCAGAATCTTTGAAGGCGATCAGGCAACTATCGGTAAAGTATCCGTGAAGGGTAATACAAAAACCAACGACCATGTTGTTGTACGTGAGATGTATACCAAACCAGGTCAGCTCTTCAGCAGAAGTGACGTGATCAGAACGACAAGAGAATTGGCAGCATTGGGCTATTTCAACGCAGAGACCTTGAATCCTAACATACAGCCAAATCCATCTGATGGAACAGTTGATATTGAATATATCGTAGAAGAGACATCTTCTGACCAGATTGAATTGTCAGCAGGCTGGGGCTATAACAAACTTATCCTTACACTTGGCTTGACACTCAATAACTTCTCATTTAAAAATATGTTCAAGAAAGGCGCCTGGACTCCATTGCCTGGCGGCGACGGTCAGAAATTGTCTTTCAGAGTTCAGACTTACGGTACTACATATCTTTACTATGGCGCTTCATTTACAGAACCTTGGCTCGGTGGAAAGAAACCAAATTCATTCACGACATCATTGTATCACTCAACATATACCAATGGCTATGCCAAGTCTAACGAAAACTTCGCAAGCTTCAAGACAACTGGTCTCTCATTTGGTCTCGGTAAACGATTGACATGGCCTGATGACTATTTTACTGTATATCACGGCATCAACTTGATGAGATATGGTCTTGATAACTATACGACAATATTTGACTTCGGTACAGGTTCTGGTTATTTTAATGTCATCAGCTATAATATCAGCGTTGGACGTAACTCTGTAAGCCAGCCTATCTACCCTCGCTATGGCTCCGAGTTGGTTATGTCTTTGGAATTGACACCTCCATATTCATCAATAGGCGGCGTTGACTATGAAGAAAAATATCCATCTCCAGAATATACACAAGCTCAACGTGAAGACTATATGTATCGTTGGGTGGAATTCCATAAGTGGAAATTCAAAATCGCTTGGTATACCGAACTCTATGACAAACTCGTTCTTATGACAAGAGTTAGATTCGGATATTTGGGATGCTACAATAATAATATAGGTGTCACTCCGTTCCAAAGATTCTATCTCGGTGGCGACGGTTTGTCAAACTATAACCTCGACGGTCGTGAAATCATAGGTATGCGTGGTTACGGCAACGAGACTCTTACACCTTATTATTATAGCAACGAAAATATCGGTGGTAACATCTTTACAAAATACACAATGGAACTCCGTTACCCATTGTCACTTAACCCAACAGCGACAATCTATGCACTCGCTTTCGTTGAAGCTGGTAACGACTGGTTAGGTATCGAAAACTTCAACCCATTTGATGTATATCGTTCCGCTGGTCTCGGCGTACGTATCTATCTCCCAATGTTCGGTATGCTCGGTATCGACTGGGGTTACGGCTTCGATGATGTTCCTGGTATGAAAGATGCTAACAAGAGCCAGTTCCACTTCTCAATCGGAGGATCTATTGATTAATTAGGAGTTAGGAGTTGAGGCGTCTTAATAATTAGGAATGAGTAATGAACAATTAAGAATGAATAATGTATAATAGATAAATAAAAATGTTAAGAATATGAAAACGAGAAAATCACTTTTATTACTTGCAGTGATGTTCCTATTAGGAATGGCAACTGTAAATGCTCAACAAAATCAAAGAATAGCTTACGTTGATTCAGATTATATCTTGGAAAATATTCCTGAATATGGTGATGCTCAGGAAGAGATAAATCAGCTTTCAAAGAAATGGGAAAAAGAGATAACAGCGCTTTTCCAAGAAGCACAGGAATTAGATCGCGAATATCAGGCAGAGTCAGTGCTTCTTTCTGAAGATCAAAAGAGAAAGAAAAAAGAAGCTATTACAGCAAAACGTCAGGAAGCTGAAAACTTGAGAATGCAATATTACGGACCAGAAGGTGAATTGTATGCAAAGAGAGCAGAACTCATCCAGCCAATTCAAGAAAAAGTCTATAATGCTATAAATCAAGTGGCATTGACAAAAAACTATGCTTTCATTTTTGATAAGGCTGCAGGAACAACAATGCTTTATTGCAGCGATAAAAATGACATCAGCGATGAAATCCTTGATGAAATCGGTAATGTCATGCAGACTGTACGTCGTGAAGACAGAAAGAAGAATTAACAGTTTATAATTTACAATGTATAATGTGTTATAAAGTATAATGAATAATGATGTTGTACGTTGTCTGTTGATTAAAAATTATTATATTTGCAAAGGAAAAAAATAACAATAAAATAAACAGAAAAATGAGAAAATTAGCTAAGTTATTATTCGCAGTCGTATTGACAATGGGCGTAAGTTTTGGTGTTAATGCACAATCATTAAAAGTTGGTCACGTTGATTCAGCTGCAATTATGGAAATCTTGCCAGAAAGAACACAACTTGAACAGGAACTTCAAGCATATGCAGCAGAATTACAATCAGAAATTCAAGCTATGTATGGTGAATATCAAAATAAAGCTCAAGACTATCAAGCAAATGAAGCTACAATGTCAAACTTGATTCGTCAATCAAAACAAAAAGAAATCCTTGACCTTGAAACAAGAATCAGAGAGTTTGAAGCAAGTGCAGATATGGCTTTGCAAAATAAACAAATGGAATTGATTTCTCCACTCATTGAAAAAGTTCAAAATGCTGTTAATGCAGTCGGTCAAGAACAAGGATTTACATACATCCTCGATAAGTCAGTTGGTGCTGTAGTTTTCATCGGCGACAACGCAATCGACATCACTTCAGCTGTTAAGACAAAATTAGGACTCTAATTATAGAAATTTAAAATTCTAGAACTCTGGAATTCTAGAAGTGAAAAAGTCCAAAGGTTGAAAGATCTTTGGACTTTTTTATTTTAGTCGTTGGATTTGAGCCCTGAAAGGGCGAAACAGATTTAGCATAAGGCATCGCCTTATGAAGTTGAAAATTTAAAGTTGAAAACGGAAAATTAGTTTTTAGTAGCCCCAATGCGTTAGGGATTGCAGCGGCATCCTTTGCGAGCGATTTTTGTGACAACAGACAACGGATAACGAGCGGTTTTCAAGCGAGGGAAAACTAAGCGAGCAAAGATAGAGCGGAAAGCCCGACGCGTAGCGGAACGCCCAAAAAAGGACTAATGACAAAAGTCTAATGACCAAAGTCTTTTGGATCGGAGTTTAGAAACCAACAGTCTTAATCCATCAAATACTTTTCCCTGTTTCTTTCCAGTTTTCGTTTTAATCTTTCCTTTTTGTTGAAACGATTGTATGTTTTTTTGATTGGATTATAAAATACAAATGTCCATGTGCCTCTTGTTTTTGGTAAATCTTTGGTTTTGTTGTAGTAATAATTTTGAATATTTGTGTTGATATCAATCTCTTTGACAACATGCATAGGCGTGACCATAGGAGCGGTGCGGACTATTTCTTTGACGGTGCTGAAATTATAATAAGGTGTTACTTTGATTTCTTCTAACAGTATAGTGTCTCTTTGTAACAAGATTCTAAAGTCGTTGGCATTGATGCTGTCGTGATTTATGTTAATATATTTTGTGATGAAACCGATGCAACTGATTCTTAATGTGTCTATTTCTCTTGTCGGTATTGAAAATTTTCCGTCAAAGTCGGATGTCGTTCCGAAGTGAGATAATTCGCTTAAAATATGAGCTTGCGGAATGGGAGCGAGGCTGTCGGCAGAAACGATATATCCTTTTATCGTGAAATATTTGTTCTGTGCTTTCAATGAAAGACAGCTTAAAAAGATGATTCCGATAATGATAAGACGTTTCATTTTTTTAAGACAACAAGACAACAAGTTTTTTGGAGGAAACGTTGAAGGGAGTTTTTTATTGTTTTTAAAACTAAGAAATTCAAAACCTCAGAACCTCAGAAGAAAGATACGTGCAGATACTTGAGATCTGTGGAGGATTGTAGTGATAAAGTAATGTAGTGATGAAGTAATCCGTGAGATACTTGTGATACGTGGAGCCTTTACGGATTCGTGGAAATAAAAAAGGTGCCTGAGCTTGTCGAAGGCACCTTTTAAAATTCTAGAATTCTAAAATTCTAAAGTTCTAGAATTCTTATTTAATCTTCTCTGGCTTAATCTTGCTAAACCTCATTGCTTTAGTCATGAATTTAGGAAGTGGCTTGTAGTCGTCTCTGTCACCGAGATTGAGGTAAATGCCGAATTTCTTCATGACAGGAACTTTGAATGTCTCGACGAATTCTATCAAAGTGCCGTTAGGGTCTTCAACGTATGTGAAGTGTCCGTTGGCGTCACCCATGTCGAAGTCGCGGCCGCCGTCGCAGACGAAAGGATGTCCCAATGCCTCGGCAGCTTCCTTGATACATTCCATATTACGAACATCGAAGCAGAGATGGATGTAACCAGGGTCGCCCCAGTATCTGTTTTCCAAGACTTTGACAGGCTCGGAGCTTAGATTCTTTACTAATTCAATATGAGAATCTCCCATCATATCTGAGAGCGGACCTTGAATCGGTTTGGAGCGTTTCAGCATCACGCGACGGAATTCGTCCTTGCCGCCATTGATGTTTTTTATATCATCGAAAGTGCCTGTGACATCACCGACGATTGTATCGTAATCCAATAATTTGCCGTAGAACTCGATAGATTTTTCCATGTCTTTTACACCGATGCAGACTCCGTTGACGCCGCCGTTTGTCTTGTTCTTGTCATCGATGAAAGCGTAGTCGTTTTGCTCTACTTCAAAGATGTTGTTCCAAGGGTCTTTGAAATAGAAATGCTTGAAGCCGAAAGGAGATGTGCATACCTCGCTGAGCATTGTAGCGCCATTTGCTTTAAGATGAGCGAATGACTTTTCAACGTCTTTTGCTTTTAACTTGCAGATATTGATACCGTAGTCGCCGAGTAGGAGAGGGCGTTCTGGGAATTTCACTTTTCTTCCTTTAGGCTGCCACACTTCGAAGCCGCCGCCGCCACGAGGGTTGAACGCCAATACAGCGCGTCTCGGCTGCGGCTTGCCTCCAGTGTATGGAAGCATTCTCTCTGCAACACCTTCGTCGTCGAAAATCTTCATCTCGAAGCCCATCACTTTGTTATACCATTTCCATGGTTCCAATAATTCTTCAACGCCGATGCCGACCTGTTGAATTCCGCATATTATTTTTTCTTTCATTTCTTTCATTTTTTTAAGTTGGTGAAATATGTTTGGAAAGTATGTAATAAAGTCTTGGAAGATACCTATTAATATGTGCCATTAACAATTCGTATTTTCCAATGAGTTTTCTGTGTTTCTTTTTCTTGATGGCTCTTACTGCTACCTTCGCTGCTTTGTCGACATCGAGGCCTTTTGCCTGACCAGGGTCCATCTTGTCGTAACGCTGTCCGTCGCCAAGAAGCGCGCTCTTGCTGATATTGGTGTTGATTCTTCCAGGAATCAAGAATGTTACGCTCACGTTGTCGTATTCCAAATCCATAGCTTCGAAGAATCCGAACAAGGCGTGTTTTGAGGAGCAATATGATGTTCTTAACGGGAAACCGAATAATCCGGCGAGCGATGTCGTGACAGAAATGCTTGTATGTTTTGAGTTTACGATTTCGTCTTTGAATTGCTTGATGAGATAAACAGCACTCCAATAATTTATCTGCATAATCTTTTGGTCTGTCTCGAAATCGGTTTCAAAAGCCTTGGCTCTTTGGGAAATGCCGGCGTTTAAAACAAAAAGGTCGATATTGATGTTATGCGATTTGACAAATTGAACAAAATCGTCTATGCTTGAATATTCTTCGAACTTGCTTTCTTTGGCGAAGACTTTAACACCTAAAGACTCACATGATTTCTTGGTTTCATCTAATCTGTTTTTGTCTACACCAGTCAGGAATAAGTTGCAACCTTCCTTCGAAAGTTGTTTAGCGATAGCGGCGCCGATGCCGGAACTCGCTCCGGTGACAAGCGCGTATTTGTCTTTGAAGTTTATCATAGTTAGTTTTTTAAGACAACGGACAATAGACATTGGTCATATTGTATGTCGTTTCTTTTGTTCGAGGCACAAAAATATAACAAATTTTAAAACTATATTAAAAAATGATAAAATATTTTATTAAATCATTTTGGTAAAGTAAATATATTTACTATTTTTGCACAACTGAAAAATGAATCTAAATTAACTAATAGAAAAATGGAAATTTTTGAAAGAATAGCGAAGGACTCAGGCGGTCCTATTGGTCAATACAGAGACCGTGCACACGGTTATTTCGTTTTCCCAAGATTAGAAGGTGAGTTGGGACCTCACATGCGTTTCAATGGCGTTGACGTCTTGAACTGGAGTTTGAACAACTACCTCGGTTTGGCTAACCATCCA
>JAZKYG010000059.1:0-8440 GCA_045612025.1 Bacteroidales bacterium | reverse complement strand
CCGCGGATAATCATTTCAACTGGGAATGGCTTGCAGAGTCTGCCTACTGTAACCATTGGGTCTGGAGTAGCGATTTTCCAGTTAGGAACGATGTCTTTTGTTTCGTCCAAGAATAAAGCTGCGATTTGGTTCAAGACCTGGCCTTTGTAAGGAATGCCTTCTGGAAGAATAACGTCGAATGCTGAGATACGATCGCTAGCGACCATCACGAGATATTTATTGTCAATGAAATAAACGTCACGAACTTTGCCGTGATATACTTTGGTTTGACCTTTGAAATTGAATTCAGTTTTTGTTAAAGCGTTCATTTTTTATATATTTTAAGTTAACTATTATGCATTATGCATTATGAATTATGAATTGAACTTAGCGTAAGCGTTGATGATGTCGGTGACGAGTTTATGTCGCACGACGTCTTTTTCGTTAAGGTGTATGAATTCGATGCCTTTGACGTCTTTCAGCACTTCCATCGCCTGAGGCAATCCTGAAGGCTGGTTCTTAGGCAAGTCTATCTGTGTTATGTCGCCTGTGATGACGAACTTGGCAGAGCGTCCCATACGGGTGAGGAACATCTTCAGCTGTGACTGTGTGGCGTTCTGTGCCTCGTCGAGAATCACGAAGGCGTTGTCGAGGGTACGTCCACGCATAAAAGCGAGAGGCGCTATCTCTATGACACCTTCTTCCATAAAAGCCTGAAGCTTGGCCTGCGGCAGCATGTCGCGCAAACCGTCATAGAGAGGCTGCAAGTATGGATCGAGTTTTTCTTTTAAGTCGCCAGGAAGGAAACCGAGGTTCTCGCCGGCTTCGACGGCAGGACGTGTAAGTATGATACGACGTACTTCCTTGTTCTTCAACGCTCTTACGGCTAATGCTACAGCAGTGTAAGTCTTGCCAGTACCAGCAGGACCGATGGCGAAAATCATGTCTTTTTCTTCACAGGCTTTCACCATAAGTTTCTGATTTGCAGTCATGGCCTTGATCTGTAAACCATTACGTCCGTAGACCAAGACGTCGCTGTCGTTGAGATTCTTTATGAAATCAGACTCTCCGGCACATAACATAATGTCTTCTATGACCTTGGAACTTATGTTGCCATAGCGCTCCAGATGAAGGACTAACAAATTGAAACGATTGATGAAATAATCTACTTCTTCGTCTTTGCCGATAATCTTGACCAAATCACCGCGAGCGATGATTTTTATCTTTGGGAATAATGACTTTATCATCGTAAGATGCTGATCATTAGCACCGTACAAGTCACTAGGATTTACGTTTTCTATTTGAACAATTTGTTCTGACATTATGATTTATAATTGTTTTGAAAATATGTACAAATATAATATGAAACAAGATAAGAATGGTAAAAATTGTTAATAAAATTTTTTCATTAATATATTTTTACTTTTTCTAAAAACGTATCTTTGTATTCGAATTTTCTAAATTTTTTTTAAGGAATCTTTTTTTTTTTAACAATGGCTATTATCACATTAACAAGTGACTGGGGATTATCTGATTATTATGTTCCTGCTGTGAAAGGAGCTATATTTTCTGCATTGCCAGATGTTAATGTGGTTGACATATCGCATAACATCGAACCTTTTGATGTGCGTTCCGCAGCCTTTATTGTTAAAAATTGTTATAAGAATTTCCCTAAAGGAACGATTCATATTCTGGCTATCGACACTGAAGAGTCGGTCACGAATCCGCATGTCGTGGTGAAGGTAAACGACCATTATTTCGTCGGTACTGACAACTATATCTTCTCGCTTATCATCGATCAGGATCCGTATGAGGCTGTCATCATCGATGTCATGCAGGATACAGACTTCTTTACTTTCAGCACAAGAGACCGCTTCGTAAAAGTCGCCGTCATGTTATATAATAATGTGCCGATGTCGGAAATAGGAACGCCTTACACTCTTAAGGAAAGAATCGAGTTCAAGCCTACTTACGACGGCAATTCTATACATGGATTGGTGAATTATATCGACTCTTACGAAAATCTTGTCACCAACATCAGCAAGCCTTTGTTTGATATGGTGAGAGCAGGACGTAAGTTCACCATTAAATTATGTAGCGGCATCTACAAAATCAACACCATAAGAAAGAGTTATCAAGAAGTCCCGGAACCAGATATCCTTGCCTTGTTCGGAACACACGGTTTCCTGGAGATAGCACTCAACCACGGCAAGGCCGCATCGCTTCTCGGCGTCGAACGCGACTCCGCAGTGGATATTTATTTTGAGTAATTCCTTAATAAACATTAACTTCATTTCTTAAAAAAATCGTCTTTTTTCATTTTTTTTGATTAGAGAGAGAAAATAATGTCTGAAACAAATATCAAGGTAATTTTTTCGTTGTATATTTGCAAGACTTATAATAGAAATTCAAAATTTCAGAATCTCAAAATCTCAAAAAATAAAAACTTAGAACTCTGAATTTTTTGAAATTCCGAAGTTCTGAGTTTATGAGATTTTGAGATTTGAAATGAAGTAAAATCAAGATTATATGAAAAAAATACTTTTAATAGCATTAGCTTTGGTATTGTCGTCTTGTGTGAAGACAAAGACATATAAGGACAAGTTGCAGGTTCATCATGAGAATCTGGAACCTCAGGAAATTGTGGTTAAAAAATATAATGAGGCCTTGTTTTCCATAGACACAGCCAATTTTGCTGAAGGTCTGAAGTCTATCAAGGACGATTATATGGTTTTCCTTGGCGGCGACCTCGACAATGCAGATGCTGTCGCTTATCTCAAGGCTTTTGCCGTCGACACTTTCTGTATCAGACTCAATGACATGGTCGAGAAGAAATTCTCTGACGACAGTGAGTTGAGGAAAGAGATAAAGTCAGTATATCAAAGAATGAGTTATTATTATCCAGGCATTGTGATTCCTGAGACATATTTCTATGTGTCTGGTGTCGATTATGAGATGCCAGCCGTCATGATACAGCCTGATGCTGTCTTGATAAGTCTGGATTATTATCTTGGCAATGAAGACGGAGTATATGATTATATAGGTATGCCTCGTTACCGTTCATTACGATGCCAGCCATCTTATATCACACGCGACTTGGCTCAGGCTTTCTATGATAATATGTTTGCCAGACGCGCTGCGAAGAAAGATGTCTTGTCGGAAATGATAAATGTAGGAAAGCAGTTGTATTTCATAGAAGCCATGAATCCTGCCTTGCCGGATTCTGTCTTGTTGGGTTATTCCTCACAACAGACGCAATGGGCGCATCAATATGAAGCTGATGTCTGGGCTGCAATAGTTGGAAATAATATGTTATACTCCAACGATATGATGGCATTCCGCAATTTCTTCGGCGACGCCCCGTTCACGCAGGCGTTCTCACGAGAATCAGCGCCTCGCCTCGGCGAATACATCGGACTGCAGATCATACGTTCTTATATGACACATAACGATGTCAGCCTGCAGGATTTACTAAGAAACAACGACGTACAACAGATATTCCAGGATTCTCAGTATAAACCTTTTAAGAGTTAGGAGTGTAGAGTCGCATCGACGTTACCTTGAAAATAAACACACGTTGACACGTCTTTTGAGAATTAGGAGTTAAGGAATTGAACTAAAGATTTTGGACAAAGTCTGTTGTCTGTTGTCCGTTGTCTGTTGACTTATTAAAATAAAACCAAAAACCATGTTAGTAAAAACCTTTGGAAGTGCCTTGAATGGCATTGAAGCTATTACTGTAACTATCGAGGTCAATATCGATAGGGGAGTGCAGTTTTTTCTTGTCGGTCTGCCCGACAGTGCTGTCAAGGAGAGCCAGCAGAGAATAGAGTCGGCTCTCTGTAACAACGATTTGAAATATCCCAAGAAGAAGATTACCATCAATATGGCCCCGGCAGATATCAGGAAGGAGGGGTCTTCTTACGATCTCCCTATTGCCATAGCGATACTGGCGGCGTCGGAGCAGGTCAGCGTTGAGTTGTTGGATAAATATGTCATCATGGGCGAACTCTCTCTTGATGGCAGCCTCAATCCAATACGAGGTGTCTTGCCTATCGCCATTCGTGCTATGCAGGACGGCTTTAAGGGGATAATACTTCCTATGGCCAACGCCAGAGAAGCGGCTGTGGTGGAGACGCTGGATGTGTATGGCGTCAACAATATAATGGAGGTCATTTCTTTCCTCAACGGAGCATCGCGGCTGCGACCTGTAGAGATACCTAAATATGAAGAGGACAGCGATGATATGTATGCCTTCGACTTCAGTGACGTTCGTGGGCAGGAGAACATCAAAAGAGCTCTTGAGGTGTCGGCTGCAGGATCTCACAACGTCATCCTTATCGGCAGTCCAGGCAGCGGCAAGACTATGCTGGCGAAACGTATGCCTACCATCATGCCACCTATGACATTGAAAGAAGCACTGGAGACAACCAAGATACACTCTGTCGTTGGCCTTGTGGGTGACGGTCTCTCGCTCTTGAAGACACGTCCTTTCAGGAGTCCGCATCACACTACATCATACGTGGGACTGGTGGGCGGCGGGGCTTATCCTCAGCCAGGAGAAATCTCTCTGGCGCACAATGGAGTGCTATTCCTCGATGAACTCCCTGAGTTTAAACGTAATGTCCTTGAGGTGCTGCGACAGCCTATGGAAGACAGACTCGTCACCATAGCAAGGGCGAAACAGACCATAGAGTTTCCTGCCAATTTCATGCTCGTGGCTGCCATGAACCCATGCCCTTGCGGTTATTATAACCATCCGACGCAGGAGTGTACCTGCCAGCCAGGATCGGTGGAGAAATATCTTAACAGGATATCAGGACCTCTGCTCGACAGAATAGACCTTCATGTGGAGGTGGTGCCTGTGCCTTTTGAGGAACTGTCGAAGAAAAACGTGGGAGAGAGGAGCAGCGAGGTAAGAGCGCGAGTGACACGAGCGCGTAAGATACAGACGGAACGTTTCGCCGACATACCTAACATACATTCTAACGCCCAGATGACATCACGGCTCATACAGAAATATTGTTCGCTTGATGAGCAGTGCTCCAGACTGCTGAAAAATGCTATGGACAGACTGAATTTATCCGCACGTGCGTATGACAGAATACTCAAGGTGTCGAGGACAATAGCAGACCTCGCCGGTTCGGAAGATATCAAGGAAGAACATCTCGCAGAGGCTATACAATACAGAAGCCTAGATAGAGAGACGTGGGGAAAGTAGGAGTTTTTTTAAGACAACAAGACACCGAGACACCGAGATACTGAGTTGCTAAGTCAATGAGTCACAATGTCGCAGAGTCACAAAGTCGCAGAGAAACTTTGAGTCTTTGAGTCTTTGAGTCAATAAGTCAGAGTTCAGAGTCAGAGTTCAATAAACAGTTTGTTAAAGTGTTTTAAGAAAAGATGTTAACAAACTCTCTCAATTCGTAAAATATTGATAATGTTAATGATTATTAACTAAAAATATTTGGAAACCAACATTGAAGATATTAGTTTTGCAGTGTGAAACCTATAATAGAATTCAAAACTATCTTAAATTAATGTAAAAGAGAACTTAAAATTAAAAATTATGAAAGCGAAATTAACAAAGAAGTCAGTCGCCTTATTTGAAAACATCAAGAAAATCGATGAAGATGGTAGAGAATATTGGTCATCAAGAGATTTAGCAAAGATTTTAGAATATAAAGACTATCGAAATTTCTTGACAGTCATCAATAAAGCTAAAGAATCTTGTGGCAATAGCAATATCATGCTAATAGACCATTTCGTTGACGTCACCGATATGGTTTCAATTGGCTCTGGAGCTACAAGAACAATAGAAACAATTCGTCTATCACGTTATGCCAGTTACCTTACTGTACAAAATGCAGATCCAAGTAAGACTATTGTAGCTCAGGCTCAGACTTATTTTGCAATCCAGACTAGAATTGCAGAAGTCAAGCAGATGGAAGAATACAATCGGCTTACATCAGAAGATGAAAAACGATTGTTTCTGCGAAACGAAGTGACAAAACATAATTTATTGCTTGCTGATGCGGCGAAAGTGGCTGGCGTAATAAAGCCATACGATTATGCTGTATTTCAAAATTATGGATATAAAGGATTATATGGTGGTCTTGGCGCAAAGGAAATACACTTCCGTAAAGGCTTGAAGAAAAACCAAAAGATACTCGACCACATGGGAAGTACAGAATTGGCAGCGAATCTGTTTCGTACGACTCAGACAGAAGAAAAATTAAGAAGAGAGAATATAAAAGGTAAGGCAAAAGCAAATCAAACGCATTACGATGTGGGAAAGAAAGTACGGCAAACCATTGAAGATCTCGGTGGAACAATGCCGGAAGACTTGCCAACAGCAGAGAGTATTAAAACGATTGAAGCAAAACAACAAAAAGAAATAAAGGAGTAAGTCGCCGAGACACCAAGTCACCGAGACACCGAGTCACCGAGACACCAAGTCACCGAGACACTAAATTTTTGATTTTTTGAGATTCTGAGATTTTGAGATTTTGAGTTCGGGGTTCAGGAGGAGCCGCCTTGGCTAAATAGCGTTAAGAAATTATGAGACTGAAGCGTTAAGAACAAAAAGCTGTCTGAGCGCAGCGAGTTCTTTTTGTTTAGCGGAAGGAACATAATTTTAGCGTGTTTAGCCGCAGCGGGAGCTTTTCTGTTTCTCTTTTTGCGGTAAAAAGAGAAAGGGATTTTTTTTTAAGACAACAAGATTACAAGACACCGAGACACTGAGACACTGAGTTGCTAAGTCAATAAGTCGGTTCTTAGTTCAACAGCCAAAAGCCTTAGTTCAACATCTTGTTTGTTATAACTTTGCAAGAGAGAATAACTAAACCAAAATAAAATTTATGAGAAATCTTTGTTAACTTTTCCCAAAATCAATATGTTATGGAATCTCAAAATGTAGAATATAAGCTCATTTGGAAAGATATTTCCTAACTCCTAATTTTTAAAAAAAATAGAAAAGTGTATTTTTATACTTGTAATTTTATAGGAAAAGTGTAAAAGCGTATTTTGAAAAATATAAGAATATGTTATACAGGAAAATAGAGAAAGAGATTCTTCCTGTATACGAGAGGATTGGCAACCAATAAATATTGACCAATCATTAAAGACAACTTCTATTCCATTGGGCAGCATTCATATTAAAAGAATGTATCCTCTCGACTTTGAAGAATTTATTATTGCTAATGGTTTCGGTTCTTATGCCATAGATGCAATTCGTCAAAAATATAATTCCAATGAATCACTTGATGAAGGAATGCATAATCGTATGATGGATTTGTTTAAGAAGTATCTTATCGTCGGTGGCTTGCCAGAAGCGGTCAATACTTTCATTTCTACAAACAATATTGTCAAAGTTCGTGAGGTCCATGCCAATATCCATGAGCTTTATTCTATTGATGCTGCCAAGTATGATAAGGAGAACAAACTTAAAATACAGCGTATTTATTCTTTAATACCTTCATTCCTTGAAAATAAAAAGAAAAGAGTCGTCATTAAAGATATCGAAGATATAAAAGGGAAACGTTTTGATAATTATAGAGATGAATTTGATTATCTGATACAAGCTGGTGTGACATTGGAAGTAAAAGCAATTTCAAATCCTATTTTCCCTTTAATAGAATCGGTAGGAAAAAACTTGCTTAAATTGTTTTTTAATGATGTTGGCTTATTGACGAATGTGCTTTATAGAAATAATATAATGGCAATATTAAATGATGATAATTGTATCAATCTTGGTTCCGTATATGAGTCTGTTGTGGCGCAAGAGTTGAAATCTCATTGTAAAAATCTTTTTTATTATGACAATAAAACAAAAGGTGAAGTTGATTATATAATTGATGATTATGATAATTTATGTGTACTTCCAATAGAAGTGAAATCGGGAAAAGATTATTACGTTCACACAGCTTTAAATCATTTTGTTTCTAATGAAGATTACAAAATAAAGAAAGCATTAGTATTGTCTAATGAAAGAGAAGTAATTGTTAAAGATAAAATCACATATCTTCCAATATATTATGTGATGTTTTTGTGATTATCCCCCCCAAAAAAAAACATTATGAATTATGCATTATGCATTATGAATTAAAAAAAAGGAACCCCAAAATCTTTGCAGATTCTGAGGCCCTGAGGATTTGTAAATAAAAAAATGCTTATATCTTCTTTTTTCTGATACCGTATGCCAAACCCATGCCGGCGAGGAGTAATAATCCTGAACCGAGTGGAGCTTCACTGGCATCCATATCATAATCAAAATTGTGACCTATCATTGTTGGCATTAAACCCCAATCTTCATTCTGTGCTTGTCTGTTTTGTTCAAAGTTATTGTAGACAAAGAAACCGTCACTTTGTGCATTAAGACCCATTCCGAATCCAAGTGCAAAAACTGCTAATATTATATACTTTTTCATGTTTTTCTATTTTTGGGGTCAACTGACAACAG
>JAZKYG010000058.1:0-3735 GCA_045612025.1 Bacteroidales bacterium | reverse complement strand
ACCATCAACTCAAAACGTTCTGTGAGTTCTGGGTTTTCGCGGTGTCGTTTACATAATGGTGACATCTCGACTGGGTAGTCGGTGATGAATGTAGGTTGGATATATGTGCCTTCGCATTTTGCACCGAAGATCTCGTCGATGAGTTTGCCTTTGCCCATTGTGTCGTCGATTTCGATATCGAGTTGTTTACATACTTCGCGGAGTTGTGCTTCGTCCATGCCAGTGATGTCGATGCCAGTCTTTTCTTTGATAGAATCGATCATGGAGATGCGTTTGAAAGGACGTTTGAAGCAGATTTCGTTGTCGCCTACTTTCACTGTGTCAGTGCCGAATACTTCTGTCACGACGCGTTCAATCATTCTTTCTGTGAAGTCCATCATCCAGAGATAGTCTTTATAAGCGACGTAGATTTCCATACATGTGAACTCTGGGTTGTGAGTGCGGTCCATACCTTCGTTGCGGAAGTTACGTGAGAACTCATAAACGCCGTCGAAACCACCAACGATAAGACGCTTGAGGTAAAGCTCGTTAGCGATACGCATGTACATAGGGATGTCGAGTGCGTTGTGGTGAGTGATGAATGGACGTGCTGTTGCACCGCCAGGGATTGATTGTAAGATAGGAGTTTCTACTTCGAGGTAGCCGCTTTCGTTGAAGAAGTTACGCATTGAGTTGATAATCTTGGTACGAGCGATGAAGATGTTCTTCACGTTTTCGTTAACTACCAAGTCGACGTAACGCATACGATAGCGTTGTTCTGGATCTGTGAAAGCATCGTAGATGACGCCGTCTTTTTCCTTTACGATAGGAAGTGGACGCAATGACTTGCTGAGCACTGTCAATTCTTTTACGTGGATAGAAACTTCGCCAGCTTGTGTACGGAAGACGAAACCTTTAACACCGATGAAGTCGCCGATGTCGAGGAGACGTTTGAAGACCACGTTATATAAAGTCTTATCCTCGCCTGGGCATATCTCGTCACGTTTGATGTAGATCTGTACGCGGCCGTGAGCGTCTTGGAGTTCGCAGAATGATGCTGCACCCATGATACGACGGCTCATGATACGGCCACCGATGCTGACGTTCTCGAATTTTGACAAGTCGTTGTCATCGAATTCTTCAGCGATTTGTGCTGTGTTGACATTGACTTCGTAAGCTGCTTGTGGATAAGGATTAATACCTAACTTGTATAACTCATTCAATGAGTTCCTTCTTATTTGTTCTTGTTCGCTTAACATAATATGTTGATTATTTTGATTTTTTTCTTAAAATGCTATAAAACTTGCAAATATAAGAACAAGTCAACAGACTACGGACAACAGACAACAGATTTTTTTGAGTTGAAAGTTGAAAATTATTGACAGCAATGAGCCCTGAAGGGGCGAAATAGATTTGGCATAAGGCATCGTTTTTAGAACTCTAAAACTTTAAAATTCTAGAATTCTAGAGTTTTAGGATTTTAGAGTTCTCCAAAAGCGTTAGGGATTGGAGCGACATCCTTTGCGGAGCGAAGCGGAGCAAAGATATAGCGGAAAGCCCGGCGGCGTAGCCGAACGCCCAAAAAATGACTAAGGACAAAAGTCTGAAGTTTTTTTAGTTAGGAATTAGGAGTTGGGGATTCTTAGTTCAAGGTTCTATAAACCTTCACTGCCATAGGTATCGCTAACAAGAATGTGCATACGTCGGCGATGGCTTGTGTCATCTCAACGCCTTGTAGGCCAAGGAATAATGGTGCGATGTATAATATAGGAAGGAAAAATATTCCCTGACGGCACATGGATAATATTGTCGCTGGCCATGTATTTCTTAATGTCTGCAGCAGCATATTTGTCGATGTCGACAATCCGATGAGAGGGAAGGAGATACACTGCCAGCGTAGCACTCGTGTTCCTATCGCGATGAGTTCGGGGTCTTCGCTTCTGAAGAAACTGATGATTTCCGGTGCGAAGATAAATCCTAATGTTCCGGAGAATAGCAGGAACATCGTCATGATACTCATAGTGAAGGTGTAAGACTCTCGCACTCTTCTGTATAGCTTGGCACCGTAGTTGAAACCGCATATCGGTTGGAATCCTTGTCCGATGCCTAGCACTATGGAGAAGGCGAACATCATACATCTTGAAACGATTGAAAAGGCGGCTATGGTCGAAGCCTCATTGCCTGCTGTCGCATAAATCGCGGCTGAGTGGTTGAGGCATATCGTTGCAGTGCAGGCCAATACCTGACGGCATAATGATGGGAGTCCGCCGTCTAATATCTGCTTGAAATGTTCTAAGGTGGGGGAGAAGTTCTTCAGTCTTATATGTACATTGCCTCCCATACGAGTGCCGATGAGTAATATCATCCAGCTTGTGACTTGACTTATCAATGTCGCCAATGACGCGCCTGTCACACCCATGTCGAGGATCAGGATGAAGACGGCGTCGAGTATGATGTTGAGCACCGCTCCCGATGTTATTCCTATCATAGCGTAACGCGCATTGCCCTGCAGTCGCAGCTGGTTGTTCAGCGACAATGCCGACATCATGAACGGCGTTCCTATAAGGATATAAAACAGATAGTCATTGGATTGCGATATAATGTCGGGCGTTGCGCCTATGGCTCTCGACAATGGTGTTAAAAATATCAGTCCGAGTAATCCGGCGATGGCACCGAAGATGAATGGCGACAAGAAACCAGTCGCAGCCATCTTCTCGGCATCAGAATAGTTACGAGCACCTAATGCCTGTGAGATGAAGTTGCCTGAGCCGTGTCCGAAGAAAAAACCGATGGCGTTGATGAATGTCATATACGCGAACGACACACCGACGGCAGCTGTGGCTTCAGTGCTGATATGCCCCACAAAAGCGGCGTCGATGATGTTGTAGAACGAAGTCACCAGCATGCTGATGATGGTCGGTCCCGACATCTTAAGCACGAGTTTCTTGACAGGCGACTGCGTCATCAAGACATAACGCTCGTCACGCTTGCGCTGGTCTTCTTCCGTATTATGAATTCTATGGTGTGCCACGTATCCTTATTTTTTTACTATAGGCATTTCTCTCATGATGAATGGCTTAGGTGAGATAGCCAAGACAGGTGCTATCTGGAAGCGCTTGAAGTCGTTGCGATAGACCATCCTCAAGGCTTTGTGGACGACGACTTCGTCGAAACCTTGCGCGATGATTTCTTCTGCGCTCTTTGAACATTCGATGTGTTGGTATAAGATAGCGTCCAGGACTGGATAGTCTGGCAGACTGTCGGTGTCTTGTTGGTTAGGACGCAGCTCTGCTGATGGTGGTTTGTTGATTGTGTGCCAAGGGATGATTTCTTTGTCACGGTTGATATATCTGCAAAGCTCGAATGCCTCTGTCTTGTAAAGGTCGCCGATGACGGACAGGCTTCCGCATAGGTCGCCGTAGAGTGTGCCGTAGCCGACAGCGGCCCCGCTCTTGTTGCTGGTGTTCAATAAGATGTTGCCGAATTTATTTGATATCGCCATTACGATGACGCCGCGGCATCTTGCCTGGAGGTTTTCTTCTGTGACGTCGAAAGGCAAGTCTTGGAAGATAGGTTTCAATGTCTCGTCAAAAGCATCGAAGGTTGGTTTTATCGGTACGATATGATATTTGCAACGGAGGTTTTCCGCTGATGCAATGGCGTCGCTGACGGAGTGGTCGGTGGAATATTGCGATGGCATCAAGATGCCTAATACGTTTTCTGGTCCTAATGCTTTTGCTGCCAATGCTACCACGA
>JAZKYG010000057.1:0-14432 GCA_045612025.1 Bacteroidales bacterium | reverse complement strand
GTGAAGCATAACCTTCAACGATGATGTCTTCTACATGGAAGCCTTCTTGAACTTCTTGAGATGCTCTGTTGATAG
This sequence comes from Bacteroidales bacterium, assembly GCA_045612025.1. Taxonomy (GTDB): domain Bacteria; phylum Bacteroidota; class Bacteroidia; order Bacteroidales; family F082; genus Limimorpha. The sequence goes on along the minus strand of JAZKYG010000057.1, from coordinate 14,357 downwards.
CATCGATATTGGTTTGTGTGTTTATTTTTTCAATCTCGTTGATTGGGAACACGATATTAGCGTGGTTTGTGTGATAGATGGTGTGTTTTTCTATCACGTCTGTTCTTGCTTCAACTTTAGGTTGGTTAGCAGCTTGTTCTTCGAGGGCTTCTTTTATGATTTGTTTTACATCTTCTGGAGTGATGCAGCATTCTTTTTCTTCTGCTTCTATTTCTTTAGCAGCAGCTCTGTCGCATGAGTTTATGAGTTTGTAGCGCAAACCGAAGTTGACAGTTGTATGCCAGTCGTTGTTTTTTCCTGACCAGAATGCGTCTGCTATATCACTGTCGAGGTATTCTGTTGTGATGTCTGTATATACATCGATGTTTTTATTGACGATATAATTGAGTTCGAGACCTACAGGTGCTGTCCAAGCGACTTTTCTATCTAAGATGCCGCGTCCTTTTTGGTTGTAGCTGGCGTTGTGGTCGTAACCTACAGATGCTTTTTTGCCGTCAGCGAATGTTGCTCTTGCTCTGTATTGCATTTGACCGAAACCAACGTGAGCGTAAACACCGTAGCGACGAGCTTCGTCATATCCGAAGATGAATCCTACGAGTTCAGCAGCGATGTTGATGCTTGCTTCGTAGTAGTCAGCATAATCGAGTGTGAAATAGTTTTTATATTCACCGGTATAGATGCCATAACCGAATTTTGCATAGATTCTGTAGAAGTTATGGAAATTGTAACCAGCACCTATGTTCATGTTGCCTCTTACGCTTCTGAAGCTGTATTTGTTGTCGCCGAAAAGGAATGAAGCGCCGCCGTCAGCCATGAAGTACCAGTAGTTGCAATAAGCGTCGTCTCTTTTGAATATGTTAGCTTCGCTGCCTAATTTATAGCTTGCACCGAGGCTTAAGGATGTGAACCAGTCGTTATGTTCACCTTTTGCTACACCGTCTAAGAGATCTGTGTCAGCGTATGTCGCTGTATAATCCAAATAAACTTTCCAGCTAGGGTTGATGGCGTAGTTTAATTCGAGACCCATTGGTATTGTAGCAGCTACTTTTCTGCCATATCTTTCGCTGTAGCCGTTTTCATAAATTTCATTGCCGTTGTTGTCGTTGAGTCTGATTTTATATCTTACTTGACCGAAACCGATGTGTGGAACAGCATTGAATTTTCTGTCTGGGTTGTAACCAAGGATGATGTCTGTGAAATTGATTGTCAAATTGAGGTTGGCGTTGAAATAGTTAGATCTGTCGATGCTGACATTTCCATACTTGCCGTTTAATCCGCCGAATCCGATGTTGCCTTTAACGCCGATGATGTGGTCGAATTGATAACCGATGCCGAGGTTGCCGTTGAGACCCAACTTCAAACCTGAGTAGTTGTCGCCATTTAATAAGCCTAAGCCTAAATCACCTGATACGTATGCGTAATCGTTGAAACTTGTAGTTTGTTTTTCGATTTCATTTTGACCGAAGAATGTCATAGGACATAAAGCCAAAATTACTATCATGAAAAGAGTAGTAAAGTTTTTATTCATATTCTTAAGATTTAGTCAATAAAAAACACGATTTGATTCTATCATAATTTAATTTGCAAATATAATTATTTTGCAGGAAAAATAAATAGGTTTTTATAAAAAAATAAAAAAAAAGTCGCCGAAGCGACTCGTGTTTAAAAGTTAGTGATTATTCGACTAATGCTATGAATTCAGGGGAGTCTTGGATATAGGCGAATTCCATATCGTCTTTAGCCATTTTCTTTATCTTATGATCTTTCTTGATGGCTTTTGCAAGATGTTTCAAACTCTTTTCAACATCGTTGGTTCTAGCGGCGATGACGGCTTGCAAATATAAGGTCTTGCCGTTTTCTTCGAGACACTTGACAGTTTCTTCAGCAATGACATAGCGCTTGTCTAAAGTCTGTGCTAAAGCAACGTTGTAGTCGCAGTTAGGATTGTCTTTTGTCATCAGTCTGATGGCTTTGTCATAATTGCCTTTGTTGATTTGTACGACACCTTCGTTATAGCTGGTGTTTAATCCTAATTCTTTGGCCTGTTCGAATAAGTCAGCTGCTGCCATATAGTCGTTTTCGATGATGGCGATGATGCCTAAGTTGTTATATGCTTCAGCTAATAAGTCGTCAATCTCGATGGCTTGTTTTGTGAGCTGTTTGGCGTGCTTGATATTGCCTTTCTTGATTGCTACCACGCCTGCATTGCAATATGGTTCTGCATTGTTAGGATATGTCTCGATAGCTGTGATGTAGATCTTTTCCTTGTTGTTAAGTTCCTTTACGATTGTAGCGGCATACATCATCTGGTCGCAGCTTAACGACTTAGGATTGCTGGTGCACATCTTGGTGATCTGCTCGTCGCTCATCATAGGTTCAAGGGTGTTGACTTTCACGATGCTGCGTCGCAATGATGGCAATATGCTTTTCTCAAACTCTGGATATTGCTTGATGTATTTGTTGAGTTGTGCAACTCTTTGCTCTGGAGTCTGTGACTTCAATGTCTTGATGATGGCGTCCTTATCTTTGATAGATGACTTGGCGATTGCATTCATAAGACCGTCCCAGTCAGGACCATTGCCTGTTGTCATGAACTTGATGTCGTTGACGTTTTTGTAGCTGACATGTGTCTTGTCTTGTGAAGCGAGTGAGGCTAGTCTTTTCTTTAAGAAGTCTTCTGTCTTCTTGGCTCTGCCTTGTGACAATGCGGTGTTGTATTTTATTGCGCCTTCAGGTGAAGCCCAGCCGATGATTTCAATATTTTTGATGTTCCATCCTTTTAAGATGTGTGATGTAAGTTCATTTACAGCAGCCTTGTTTTCAATGTCTTTATTCAAAGGTACGCTCCAGTTGATGTTGTCAGAGTTGACCATAAAGAAGATGTCTCCATTGTCGGTGACTGTCTTTTGCTTTGACGCAGGTTCGACATATGCTGTGTGTAACAAACTCTTGTCGATGTTCTGTGCAGTGTTGATGACGCCTTCAGCAACCAAGAAGGATGTGGCTGTGGCAAACTCGCCTTTGTCTTTAATGCTTTGATGGTTAGGGTGAACAACTTCCTTGAATTTATAGACGAGAGGTTCTACGATTAATAAGGAATTATACATGGCGTCTTCATAAGGTATGGTGACGGTGTAGGAATATGCTGCACCATATCTTTTGCTTATGACAACGCCCTCGCCCTCGACTTTTTCACCTATGAAGTTTATGGATGGCAATTCTGTCTCGCCTTCTTCATAAATCAAAACCGGTGTGATGTTCATCACGGCTTTCTTATGGAAATATCGTGGAGGGAAATCGACATCGATGGTGACTGTCACCATGTTGCCTCTGTTCTCTAATATCTCTGGTGAAGCAGATATGTATACTTTGTCTATGTGCTTCGCCATGTTTTTTACGTCATGGTTCTTGGCCTGAAAAACCATAGGTGTCATCATGATAATGACGACAAGTAACGTCTTGAATAGTGAATTAATTCGTTTCATCTTTTGTTGTTTTTAATTGATTTATAAAAAAACAAAGATGAAAGCCCTTAGTTCAAGAAGGGCTGACTTTTTTTATAGCTATTGGCTTCTTGCTTTTGACCAATAGCTAACAGCCAATAGCCAATAGTCTTAAGTTTACTTTTCCCAAAGTGAATTGAAAAGATGGTACATTACGATGCCGGCGCTAATTGATACATTAAGAGAGTGTTTAGTTCCTTCTTGAGGTATCTCTACGGCTGTGTCGCAGTATTGCAAGATGTCGTCATCTACGCCGTCCACTTCATTGCCGAAGATATATGCGCTTTTGTTTTCAGGAATGAAGTCGTTAAGCATCACGCTGCCTTCTATCTGCTCAACGGCATTGATCTTGTATCCATTGTCTTTGAGATATTTGCAAGCGTCTTCTGTTGTGTCGAAGTAACGCCATTTCACGCTTTCTTCTGCGCCTAATGCTGTCTTGTGAATCTCGCGATGCGGAGGACATGCCGTTATGCCGCAAAGGAAAATCTCGCCGATTCTGAAAGCGTCGGCGGTACGGAAAAACGAACCTATATTGCTCAATGAACGGACGTTGTCTAATACGACAATTACATCTAATTTTTCAACTTCTTGATATTCAGTTAAACTTAATCTGTTTAACTCTGGCATTGTTAACTTACGCATCGTGTTTTATTTTGTTGCAAAAATAATGTTTTCTCGAAAAGAAAACGACAACAAAAATATTTATCTTTGTTCCTGAAAGAAAATAGAAATTAATAGAAGTTTTATGGCGAAAACAGACAAAGAAAATCAAGAACTTGAAACCCCTTTGATGAAACAATATTATTCCTTCAAGGCGAAATATCCTGAGGCGCTGCTTCTTTTCAGAGTGGGTGACTTTTATGAGACTTTCGGCGAGGATGCCATAAAGACTTCAGAGATACTCGGCATCGTCCTGACTAAACGTGGCAAGTCGGCCGCTACTGCCACAGAGCTGGCTGGTTTCCCTCATCATGCTCTCGACACTTATCTCCCTAAACTTGTCAAGGCAGGACAGAAAGTTGCTGTCTGCGAACAACTAGAGGATCCTAAGCTGACAAAGAAAATAGTGAAGCGCGGCATCACTGAACTGGTGACGCCAGGTGTGACATACGATGATAACGTATTGGTTCAAAAAGAAAATAACTTCCTCGCTTCTATACATATTGATGAAAAAGAGTCGGGCATCGCTTTCCTCGACGTCTCGACTGGCGAGTTCTATCTCACTCAAGGTAATAACGAATATATCGACAAACTGCTTCAGAGCTTCAATCCTTCAGAGGTGCTTTGCCAACGTAACAAACGTAGGCTGTTCATGGAGAACTTCAGTGATAAATATTATCTCACTGTCTTCGACGACTGGGTGTTTACTGACGATTACTCCAACGATATCTTGACTCGTCATTTCAATACGAACTCGCTTAAAGGTTTTGGCGTCAGTGATTTTCCTAAAGGCATAATAGCTGCTGGCGCTGCGATACATTATCTTCACGAAACACAACACGATAAAATATCTTATATCAGTTCTCTTTCTCGTATCGATGAAGGTCAGTTTGTGTGGCTCGATAAGTTTACGATAAGAAATCTGGAATTGTTGCATTCGTCTAATGTTGGCGCAAAGACTCTCATCGATATCATCGACAAGACTACTTCTCCTATGGGCAGTCGTCTGATGCGTCGCTGGCTTTCTCTTCCTCTGAAAAACAAGGAACAGATAACGGCTCGCTACGATATAGTGGATTTCTTTGTGAATAATAATGAATTGATATGTGCTTTCCAGGATGCCATACGACAAGTGGGTGACTTGGAACGTCTTATATCAAAGGTGTCGTTGATGCGTGTCAATCCAAGAGAGTTGTTGCAGGTGGCTCGCGCCCTTGATCAGGTTGAATTGTTAAAGAATCTTTGCAAGGAAAGTGAAAATTCTTGCCTTCACTTATATGCTGAGCAGCTTAATGTCTGCGATACTATCCGTCAGAGGATAAAGACGGTGCTTAATCCAGAATCACCTTCTTTGTTGTCAAAAGGCAATTACATCAACGAAGGCGTCGATGAAGAACTCGATAGCTTGCGTAATCTTTCTCGTTCTGGCAAGGAATATCTTACTGATATACAGAAAAGAGAAAGTGCCGCAACTGGAATATCTTCTTTGAAAGTAGGATATAATAATGTGTTCGGTTATTATCTTGAAGTGACGAATCTTCATAAGGACAAGGTGCCTGCAGAATGGATTCGCAAGCAGACCTTGGCGAATGCAGAACGTTATATCACTGAAGAACTTAAGGAATACGAACAAAAGATACTTGGCGCTGATGAGAAGATACACGCTATAGAAGAGCGTCTTTATTTTGAACTGCTTAATGCGTGCTGCGAGTTTGTCGCGCCAATCCAGCTCAACGCTTCTGTGATATCGAAAATAGACTGTCTCGTCAGCTTCGCCTGCGTGGCCTTGAAGAACAATTACGTCAAACCTGTCATCGACGATTCATACGTCATTGATATTAAAGAAGGACGCCATCCTGTCATCGAGCAGATGATGCCTGTTGGCGAGCAATATATTTCCAATGATATTTATCTCGACAGAGAAAAACAGCAGATCATCATCATCACCGGACCTAATATGTCGGGTAAGTCGGCTTTGTTGAGACAGACAGCTTTGATAGTGCTGCTCGCACAAATCGGCTGCTTTGTCCCGGCAGCGTCAGCTCGCATAGGTCTCGTCGATAAGATTTTCACAAGGGTAGGAGCGAGCGATAACATCTCTTCAGGCGAGTCTACTTTCATGGTCGAAATGAACGAGACGGCAAGTATCTTGAATAACATCTCAAATCGCAGTCTGGTTCTCCTTGATGAAATCGGTAGAGGAACAAGTACTTACGACGGTATCAGCATTGCATGGGCGATAACGGAATATCTTCACGAACATCCTCAATGCAAGGCGAAGGTCTTGTTTGCGACACACTATCACGAACTCATCGAGATGGAGAATTCTTTCAAGAGGATAAAGAACTATCACGTTAGCGTGAAAGAGATGAACGACAAGGTCATCTTCTTGAGAAAATTGAAGAAAGGCGGCAGTGCGCATAGCTTCGGTATTCACGTCGCTGCGATGGCAGGTATGCCTCGTAAGGTCATCGACAGAGCTGACTCCTTGCTCGCGATGCTTGAGAAATCACATTCGCACGAGAATCTTAATAACGCAGTGAAAGAAACTAAGAACTGTGATATGCAGCTCAGCTTCATCCAACTCGATGATCCTTTGTTGTTACAGATAAAAGAAGACATCTTAAATATTAATATCGACACTCTTACACCAGTAGAGGCGCTGATGAAATTGAATGAGATCAAGAAATTATTGAGTAAGGTGTGATTAGGGACAATAGTCGACAGACTACGGACAACTGTAGAGACGTGTTAGTGTGAAATACATTGATGCGTCTTTTTCTTTGATAGAAATAAAAATAAAAAAAGTCCCGATTTTCATCGGGACTGTGAGCGGAAAACGAGACTCGAACTCGCGACCCCGACCTTGGCAAGGTCGTGCTCTACCAACTGAGCTATTTCCGCATTTTTTTTAAAGAACGTTGTAAAGTTTAGTTTTTGTACCTGAGGCCGGAATCGAACCGGCACGCCCGAAATGGGCACAGGATTTTAAGTCCGGCGCGTCTACCTATTCCGCCACTCAGGCACTTATCCTATCTTTACAAAAAAAGTCCCGACTTTTATCGGGATTTGAGCGGAAAACGAGACTCGAACTCGCGACCCCGACCTTGGCAAGGTCGTGCTCTACCAACTGAGCTATTTCCGCGTTGTTGTTTAACGGTGCAAAGATACATAAAATATAATTCAGTGCAAGTGCTTTTATAATTTTTTGTAATATTTTTTTTGTTATTTGAAAATCATATATTTATAATGAAAAAGTTTTGTAGAAAAATCTTTATAAATGATAAAAAAAGAGGTTTTGAGACTTTTTGTCTCTGAAAAATATCACAAAATTGTAAAAAATGATATTTTTTCGAATGTTTTTTGTCACTACTTGCATAGCGTGAAAATATGCTTAAATATCGTTTGTTTCTAATGCTATTTATAAAAAAGCGTTACAGCGAATCTTTATCACTGTAACGCTTCTATAATTAAATAGATAATCTGTTCTAATTAAAACTTACGAACTGCGCGTACAAGGAAGCAAGATGATTTGGCAGGGTTGAGACATACAACGCTATTGTCGATGAATACCACTACTTCAGCCATATCTTCTGATGTTTCGTTTGATGACCAATAGTAGTCTTCGCTTATTGGGTCATCGAGTTTGTCGTTGTATAGTTTTATAAATTCTTTGTCATATACATGTGTGCCGTTGCTTACAGCGTCCCACATCCAGTTTAATTCTCTTGATGAAGGCATGAACCAGCCATCTCCGTGGTCAGCACACCATTTTGCTGCTGGGTATTTGTCGGCACCTTTTTTAAGCATGTCTTCTGTGTTCCAGTCGCCACGACCTGCTACGCAGTTAACCCAGACGTTTTCTGTTGACCATTGAAGGTAAGCTTCGTCCATTGACATTATATAACCGCTGATGCCGCCGTCTTCAACGCGGAACACAACGCCTTTGACGCCGTTTACGTCATATAGGTCGCCAGGAGCATATACGCGAGCTTCTGTAGCGCTGATGCTTATCTCAGCTGAGCGTATGCCGTTATATGTTGCGTAAAATACATAAGTTCCGATGGTTTCTGTAGAGAAGGTGTTGCCGTTCAGATTCTTGCCTTCTGTGACATTGAAGATAACAGCATCGTTTGTAACTACTTCGCCGTCGGCCCATACTGTGAATGTGATCTTGTCTGTGCCGTTGGTCTTAACTATGTCTTTGTCTGCAACAAGTGTTACTTTTGTCTCAGGTTCATCATCTGGTTCTTCGCCTGGTCCCTCACCTGGAATTTCATCTGGTGTCGTGAAATATAGTTCTGTGACTGGACCCCATTCGCCGAGGCTGTTTTTGGCTGCAGCTATGGCGACGCATTTCAATCCTGGGTCTATTTGATAGTCGGTGGTTAATGTTTCATATTGGAACCATCCGTCGGTAGGCATGAACGGATCGCTGCATAGTTCTTCATGGAATCCCTCTATGTCGCTTTTGTAAGTCGATTCTAACATAACGTCGAATCTGTAGGCGTTGGTCTGGTCGTTAGGTGTGAATGTGAAGAATTGTGATGGCATCAATTCCCATTCATACTCTTCGTTCATCCATTCAGCCAAGGTATATTCGCCGAGTTTGATGTCGACTTTGGCGATGCCTTCTCCACCTAAGCCTTGTGTCCTGAATTTGAATACTTGGTAAGGAGCTCTTGTGCCGTTGACGTCACGTGCTTGGATATATACTTCATATAAAGCGCCAGGTGTCTCGTTAGTGTATTGGTATGAGTCTTTCTTGTTGAATTCAAGACCCCATCCTTCAATCATGTCGCCGAGGTTTTCCCAGCCTTCCATTGTTTTGAACAAGACGAACTGATATTCTGTCACGCCAGCTTCTGCAATAAAGATGCTGTATTTTGAAGTTGCTGAATTAGGTGTGAAGCTAAGAGTGAAGTCGCATTTGTTGTCTTCGTTCAATTCGTTTTGAGTAACTTCGATGGTGACCTTAGGATCTCCTACTAGATTGGCGGAATGTGTTACGAATCTGGCTTTTGTTACATCGCAGAACAGCTCATATTCATCTATACCTACGGTTACGATGGCGTATTCTGTGTCATGAGCAAGATTCAGTCCTGAGATTTCAACACCTTCAAAGTCTTGGTAATAAGTCTCTGTTGCGTTTTCACTGATATATTTTGCTATATCGTTATCTGAAAGATATGAAATGGAGTTGTAATCCATACACATAAGCTTGAATCCAGTACATGATGCAGTGCGAGTGATATCGAATTTCACATGATTTGTTGAATAATCGATGATGTTGACATCGGCTGCTACAGCGCCTTCTACATTTTTAAATATAATGCTGTCGAGATTGTCAACGGCGAATACTTCTTTTGTGCCGTTGCTGTTATGTAATACGAGATTGTCGGCAGCTCCTGTTTTGGCAAAGCTGAGACTGTCTATCTTATTCATATTATATATAGCGACATTCTGACCTTTCTGGTGAAGGAAGAGTCTGTTGCATTCATCGTTTTGAGCATATAAACCGATGCTTGTAAGTAGTATGACTAAAGCGAGTAAAACCTTTTTCATTGCTTGACGAATTTTAATGTTGTTGAATTAGAGTTGATGAAGTAGACGCCAGGGCTGAGATGTGATACGTCGATAGCTTCTCCGTTCCATTGTGGAAGTCTGGAGACCAGCACGCCTGTTATGGAATATATGCAGACGTCAGAACCATACATCTTTTCAGCGTTTTGAATAGTTACATTGTCTTTAGCAGGATTAGGATGGATGCTTGCTGTTGAGGCGTTTTGTGTTTCAATATAAGTTCCATCCTCGTTGAATGTGATTTTTACTATATCTGAAAAATAAAAATCATTGGTGATGTTGTCATCGTTTGTGACAATCATTTTCTTTGTCTTGAATTTAATAGTTGAAATGGTAGAGATGTCAATTCTGACAGGGGAGTGGTCTGTGTTGTTTAAATAAATGCTAATCAATTCGTCAGCTTTGGCGTAAGAACTGGTTAACAATAACAAACCGATGATTAAACAAAATCTTAACTTCATAAGTTTAAATATTAGATTAATAAATTATCAACAAAGATAAAAGAATTGTCCTAAATAGACAAGAAAAATATCATTAAACGAAATCATTTTTATAACTTTGCAAAATGAATTAAAATAAACTATCTATGAAAAATAAAATTGATATCTGGCATGAAATAAAGAGTCACATTATTATAACTCTGGCTATCTTTTTATCTGCTATAGGCTGGTGCGTTTTCCTCATTCCTAACCAGATGCTGGGCGGTGGCGTTACAGGTCTCTCGACTATAATCTATTGGTTGACAGGAATACCTACTGGTGTTATGATTTTTATCTTAAATGCAATTCTTATTACGATATCATTTAAGTCTTTGGGAAAAAGATTTGCAATCAGTACGATTTATTCTGTTGTTGTCACTTCAGTAGTATTCTATATTATGCAGGAATATGTTGTTGACATCATACAAGAGCATTTTGGAAGCATTCCTTTAAGCGGAGACAGATTGCTTGCAGCTTTGTTAGGTTCAGCATTGAATGGCGTGGCTTGTGGCATCATTTTCCTTGAAGGCAGCAGCACTGGCGGTACTGATGTCGTTGCTGTGATGATAAATAAATACCGCAACGTGACAATAGGTCGCCTCTCCTTATTTATTAACGTAGCTATTATCACATGTTCATATTTCGTCTTCAGAGACTTGGAACTTTTGATTTATAGCTATGTCGGTCTTATGGTGACAAGCTACACTGTTGATTTGACTATGAACGGCAGCAAGCAGTCAGTGCAGATGTTTATCTTTACCGCAAAACCTCATGAGATTGCCGACAGAGTGGGAGAGGAAGTTCATCGTGGCGTGACAATGATAAAGGGAACAGGATGGTATTCAAAGAAGGAATCTGAAATAGTGATGGTTGTCGTTCGTAAGATAGAGTCACAACGCGTCATCAGAATAGTCAAACAGATGGATCCTGCAGCATTCGTTTCTGTCAACACTGTGATGGGCGTTTATGGAAAAGGCTTTGAGATGATGAAGAAGTAGTTTTGGAATTAAGGAACTAAGGACTTGAGGAACTAAGGAGTTTTTATCCTCAAATCCTCAGATCCTCAAATCCTCAGATCCATAAAAAAAGCGGTCAATCGACCGCTTTTTTTTATTTGCTTGTTAATTTTAATTGACTTTTTACTGGAGCTGTTCCCTTGCTGTTGTTTTTAGTAAGTTTACGTTCCTTTATTGTTTTTGATGCTGATTTGCTTGGCATGTCGGCTGGGGTTGTATGGCGTACTTCTGATATTGGTCCCCATTCGCCCTTGATGTTTTTAGCAGCTGCAATTACAACAAATTCTGTGTTAGGATTGATTTGATAGTCTGTGTTTACTTCTTCATAGAAAAACCAATTTGGCATTGGAACTGGAGGTTCTGAACATAGGTCTTGTTTTATGACTTCAGCATATGGGTCATACGCCTCAGCTAAGTATACACCAAATCTATAAGCGCTTGCCTGGTCATTAGGAGTAAATGTTACGAATTGTGAAGGAAGCATTTCTCCCCACCAGTCTGCTAGTTTGTATTCGCCAAGCGTGATGGCGACTTCTGCAGTGCCTTCACCGCCGAGTGATAGTGTCGTTAATTCAAAAACTTGATATGGGGTCATCTTGTCATTCTTATCCCATGCTTGGATGAAGACTTCGTATTCAGTTCCAGGAGCCATGCCTGTCCATTGGAATGAATTTTCAGCTGTAAATGATGCACCCCACATCTCAATCATTTGTCCGATGTTTGAGAAGCCGAACGCTGGAGCAAATGTTTCGTATTGTGATTGCATTTCGCCTTTTGCTCCTGCTACAACGCTGTATTTGCTGACATCTTCATTAGGAGTGAATTTGAGAGTGAAGTCAAACTTGTTGAGTTCTACTATTTCTGTAGTGACTTCTGGAGTTCCTAAAATTGTTTCAGCTGGTGATGTGAATTCTACTTTTCTGATATCGCATAACACTCCGTAAGTGTCAATGCCTACAGTTATGATTGTATATTCGGTGCTTGGTAAAATCTCTATTCCAGACATTGTTGCACCTGTAAAGTCTTGATAGTAGATCTCATTTTCATTGTTATCGATATATTCTGCGAGGTGTTGGTCTGACATTGATGCGATTGATACGGTAGGCTCAAATGCAATTTTGAAGCCTTCGCAGGAAGCTGTACGTGTTATTGCGACTGTTAATGTTTCTAAATCGTAGCTTAACAATTCGATGTCGGCTGCCACTTCGCCTTCTACTGTCGCAAAAGTGAGACTGTCAACATTGTTGATGATAAAGCCTTTTGTGCTTGAACCATGTAATAATAATCTGTTAATCTCTGTATTTTGAGCATATAAACCGCAGCTTAGCAATAATGCTGCTATGACTAATAATATCTTTTTCATTGTTTGACGAATTTTAATGTTGTTGAGTTGATGTTGATGAAGTAAATGCCTGGGTTGAGGCTTGAAACATTGATGCTTTCGCCGTTCCAGTTAGTTTGTTTTGTTACGAGAGTTCCTGTAAGTGAATAGATGCATAGGTCGGATCCGTACATTTCTTCAGCGACGCTTATGCTCAGATTGTCTTTCGCAGGATTAGGGAAGAGCGCTGCTTCTGCATTGTAATCTGTGGCTTTGACAGATTCAGTATTGAGTTCTTCGTTGAATGTTATCTTTATAACATCAGAATAGTCAAAATACAGAGATGTGCCGTCTTTTTTGTTTTTGATGTTCAGTTGGCTAGTTTCAAATACTACACTTGAAACGTCAGCGATAGCTATTTGCGCAGGTGTTTCAGAGCTGTTAAGATGTACGGACAGAACTCCATCACCTTCAGCCCTTACTCCAAATGCGATGAAAAATAGCATAAGAGTGATCAGGTAGGATTTTAATTTCATAATAAAAGTATTTAGTTAGAAATAATGGTTCAAATTTAACAAAAAAATGTGAAATAAACAAGGTGTATGAACAACATAAAAAAAGCGGCTGGAAATTTTCCAACCGCTTTGTGTGTTATTCAGTATTATTTGATACCGAGAGCTTTCTTGATGTGTTTTGGAAGAGCGTCTTTGTGAACAACGATGTTCATAGTTTTGTAACGTACGAAAGCTTCTGAAGCGTATAATGAACCTTCGTATTTACCATAGTTGCCCCATGAGTTCTTTACGATGAAGTAGTTGTTGCCGAGTTGGTCTTTTGCTTTACCGTAGATGATCATGCCGTGGTCGTCTGTTGTTTCGTAGTTGTCGTAAGCAACTTGACGATCTTCTTGTGATACCCAGCGTTGTGGTGTTGGTTGTGAGAGAGCTTCTTTTGCTCTGTCAGCTGCGCTCATGCCGATCCAGCGTGCCATGTCAGTACCTGAGTCGTTGCTGCCTGTTTTTGCTTCAAGGTCAGGAAGAACAGCGATACCAGCGTTTTCACCTCTTAACCAGCCTTTTTCACTTACGTCTGAACCCCAAGCGATTGTGTAACCGTTATCGATAGCGTTGTTCATGACTTCCATGAATTCGTCGATTGGAAGGTTGTAAGCTGTACCCCATCTCCAGTTGTCTTGTACTTCGATGATGAATTTTTCGTAGAATGGTTGGTGTGAGAATGATGCTAAGTTTACATAGTCATCTGGGTTGAAACCTGTTGATTCTGCGAATGATTTTGGAGTATATTCTTTACCTTCATAAACGAATGTTTCTGGACGTTCGCCGATGTAAGCGTTGAGGATACCTGCCATAGCGTTTTTCCAGAGTGGAGTGCCTTCTGGGCTTGTTTGTAAAGTCTTGTTTGTGATGATACCTTCAACGAATGGGTCGCAAACGCTTGAGAATTCTGAGAAGTTAGATAATGTTTCACCGTGCATAACACCTGCTGGCAATTCTGCGTCAGGAACTAAACCGTAATGTTTGATACCGTAAAGTACATCGTAGAATGAACCGCCTTGTGAGAAAGAGATGTCACCGTGTGTACGGACTGCAGCTTGAGCGCGATCCATGTATGTGTTCCATACGATGAACATTTCTGAGAAGTCGTATTCACCTTTACCCATACGTAATAATTCTGCTTCAACGAATGATAATGATGAATAGCACCAGCATGTACCTGCTGCGTATTGGTTCTTAACTGATGTTACAGGAAGTCTTACTTCTTCTGAGAAGAT
>JAZKYG010000056.1:0-6446 GCA_045612025.1 Bacteroidales bacterium | reverse complement strand
AGGCACTTCGACAAGCTCAGGCGTCAAATCTTTGCGTCTTTTCGAGAGATATTTTTAAGTCACCAGACTCCGAGATGCTGAGTTGCTAAGTCTATATGTCAAGGTTCCTAGTTCAAAAAAAATAATTCCTAACTCCTAATTCCTAACTCCTAATTTTTCTTATCTTTGCACCTTCAAAAATTCAGCGAAGAAATTCTTAAAAAACATTTATAAAGTCGTTATCATTCAAAGTTTTATTTGTCATGGCAGAAACAAATACTGTTAACACAAAGGCAAAGAAAAGCCGTAAATTTTCTATTGATTTTAAGCCTCGCTTATTTTCAACATTAAAGGATTACAACAAACAGATGTTCGCTAAAGACGCGATGGCAGGTGTCATCGTAGGTATCGTTGCCATCCCATTAGCTATCGCTTTCGGTATCGCTTCTGGCGTCGGTCCAACAGAAGGTCTCGTTACAGCTATCATGGCTGGTTTCATCATCTCAGCTCTCGGCGGTTCTAAAGTACAGATCGGCGGTCCTACTGGCGCATTCATCGTAATCATCTACGGTATCATCCAACAGTTCGGTCTCACTGGTCTTGCTATCGCAACCATCTTGGCTGGTATCATGCAGATACTTATGGGTACTTTCAAACTCGGAAGCATCATCAAGTTCATGCCTTACCCAATCATCGTCGGTTTCACAGGCGGTATCGCTATCACAATCTTCTCAACACAGATGAATGATCTCTTCGGTCTCGGCATCGAAAACGTACCTGCTAACTTCATCGACAAATGGGCTTGCTACTTCCAACATTTTTCTAACATCAACTGGTGGTCATTATTAATAGGTGTGCTCAGCATCTTGATCATCGTCCTCACTCCTAAAATCTCCAAGAAAATCCCTGGATCATTGTTGGCCATCATCGTCATGACTGTCATCACATGGGTCCTCAAGAAATATGCTGGCGTCGATTCTATCAAAACCATCGGCGACTTATACGAATTGCCTTCAGGTCTTCCTTCATTCAGAATGCCAGCTTTGGCGGAAGGCGAGACAATATTCTCAACAGCTCAGAAAGTTCTTCCAGCAGCATTCACAATCGCTATGTTAGGTGCCATCGAGTCATTGCTCTCAGCAATGGTTGCAGACGGTGTCATCAGCGACAGACATAACTCAAACACAGAGCTCATCGGTAATGGTATCGCTAACGTCGTAGTTCCATTCTTCGGCGGCATTCCAGCAACAGGCGCTATCGCACGTACAATGGCTAACATCAACAACGGCGGCCGCACTCCAGTAGCAGGTATCGTACACACTTTCGTATTGTTGTTGGTATTGTTATTCTTAGGAAGCCTCGTCGGTCTCATCCCAATGTCATGCCTCGCTGGTGTCCTCATCGTTGTTTCTTATAACATGAGCGGTTGGAAAACAATCGTTTCAATGTGCAAACAATCAAGAAGCGACATCGCTGTTCTCTTCACAACATTATTGCTCACTGTCATCTTCGACCTCACAATCGCTATCGAAATCGGTTTGATTTTAGCTGTTATCTTATTCATCAAACGTATCATGGAAAGCACAAACATCTCTGTCATCCAAGATGAGTTAGACGTTCACAGCGACGGCGAACAAGACGAGAGACTTATTGTTCCACAGCACACTGAAGTATATGAAATCGAAGGTCCATTCTTCTTCGGTATCGCTAATAAATTCGAGGAGTTATCACATCGTCGTACCGACAACACCATCCGTATCATCAGAATGCGTAAGGTAAGTTTCATTGATGCTACTGGTATTCACAACCTCGAGATATTCATCAAGTCAGCACAAGACGAAGGTCATATCATAATCTTGTCTGGCGTTAACCAAAGTGTTCACGCTGCCATCAAACAAGCTGGCATCGTTGCCATGGTCGGCGAAGAAAATGTCTTAGACCACATCCACAAGGCTCTTGCCCGCGCAGAACAAATAGCAGCAACAATTGAAAATTAAAAATTGAAAGCTGAAAATTGACAATAAAAATTAAGGATGGTAATTACCATCCTTTTTTATTTTGTAACGTTGCAAAAATCTTTAGTCATTAGTCTTTAGACCTTTGTCAATTGCTCATTGCCACCATTTTCTATGTTTGAAGAAATAGATCAAAGCGCCGCTCACCACTAGCATCACCGCTATAATAATCCAGAACGCCACCTTTGTAGAAGTGATAAACGGAAACATCACATTCATACCGAATAGACCTGTGATAAAGGTAAGCGGAAGTATGATTGACGAGAGAAGGGTGAGCAACTTCATAATCTCGTTTGTCTTATTGGTCTGCATTGAATCGAAAGTCTTCGACAAACCTTCAATCAAATCTTCGTGATCTTCCGTCATATCCCATACCTTTTGGTAGTAGTCGAGGATATTACCCCAGTAGTCTTCCATGAACTCCACATCACCGTAACCTTTAATCTGACCTGTCTCGAAGCTATGGAACATTCTCAGCTGTGGCTTAAAGATTGTATTGATTGTTATGATATTTTTTCTTGTAACAGAGATTCTCTCGATGATTCTAACCTGCTTGCTTCCGAAGAGTTCTTTATTAAGCATCTCCAGTTCGAAACCAATCTTCTTCAATAGATAGAGAGACTCTTTCATCAACTTCTCTATGATACGATAAAGGAGAATATCAGAAGTTGCGAGTTCTTTTGCCAACATCTCATCTTCACGTTCGCTGTATTCATTGAACAGCTGACTTACATGCCAGCGTTTTCTTTCCAAGGTAATGATATAATCCTTGCCCCAGAAGAGCTTGACTTCCTTTGGAAATATAAACTTGTCTTGTCTGTCGAAATCAGGATATTGGAGGATGACGAAATAGTAATCGTCATAGATGTCTATCTTAGGACGTTGGTTCACCGACCTACAGTCTTCAATATCAAGAGGGTGGAAATGAAACTTTTCCTTCAATTCAACGAAATCTTCTTCCGTCGGGTCAGTAATATGATGCCATTTCAGTTTGCCTACTGTTAATGTTTCTATCATGGTTTCCCCCTTTCTTTGATAAATGAATAACTATAAGATAAATCCTACATAAGATGTGTTGGTAAAAAATTCGTGCAAAGATAAAAAAAGACAAAAGACAAAAGACAAAAGACAAAAGTTTTTTTAAAAAAATTCCTAACAAACCCTTAACCCAAGTCTTACTTCCACTCTATCGTCTCAATCAAATGGCGCACATCGTCAGTGATAAAGTCGATGACAGGAGCGAGAGAGTCGTTGTTTGTCTTCACATTAAAATAAAGCGATCCTCTCAAGAAATGATTCACGCTATCTGTGAGATAGAACTGCATTGGAGACGCCACGCCTTCGCCTTCAAGAAAATAAACCAATCCATATACGTCTCTATCAGGATTTATGATGATACTATCTCTTATTCCCATAGCACGAGAAATATGCTTGGTCATCATATAATAAGAATCTTCGAGATAGAGATTAAGATTATTGTTTACGGTTTTATAACTGATGTGAACTGTACCTTTATAAGATGGATATTCCACATTGATCCATTCCTTTTCCTGAGGAGAGAGATAATCTGGAGTTATTGTAGAATATACTGGATATTCAAAACTATAATAACTCATACTATCCAGTTTACGATATTCTTTTTCAGGGAAGTCTATTCTGAAATAGCCTCTAGGTTTAGGCTGATACTGTTTATTATCGCAAGAAAAAAACAAGATAATGAACAATGAACTAAGAAGCAAGAACTTTGAGCCTTGAGTTTTGGATTGTTGACTGTTGTCCCTTGTCCGTTGTCTGTCAAATATTTTCATCTTTACGAGTTACCTTTATCTTGATAATATGTTTATTGTCTGATTCAACTATCTCGAAAGTAAAATCTTTATAAGAAGATTTGAATCCTGCCTCAGGGATACGGCCTTCCATCTCCAATATCATTCCGGCAAGAGTATCCGACTCGCCTTCTATCTCTTCAAAATAGTCATCATCAACACCATAAACCTTGCAGAAGTCGACGATGCTTATCTGAGCTTTAAAGATATAAGTATCATTATCGATTTTCTTATAGTTGTCGTTTTCAGGTTCTTTATCGAACTCATCGCTGATGTCGCCCACTATTTCCTCCACTATATCTTCCAATGTCACCAATCCTGATGTTCCGCCATATTCGTCAACAACAATAGCGATATGTATCTTCTTTGTTCTAAAGTCTTGGAACAAATCATTTATCTTTTTGTTTTCAGGGACGAAGAAAGCAGGACGTAGCAATTTCTGCCATCCGAAGTTCTCTTCATCTATATGAGGAAGCAAGTCTTTGACGTAAAGCATACCTTTCACGTCATCAAGGTCTTTGTCATATACAGGAATTCTTGAGAAACCTTTGTCGACCACCTGTACCATAAGTTCATCAAACTCTGTATCAATAGAAACCGAGAACATATTAACACGAGGGCGCATGATATCGCTGACTTCTTTTTCACCGAAAGTAGCGATGCCTTTAAGCATATTCTTTTCTTCTGGAGAAGAACCGTCTTCTGTTGTTATATCGACCGCAGTAGAAAGGTCGCTCAATGATATTGAACCAGTTTTCTTGCCTAATCGCTTATCTATGAAAGATGTCGATGAGACGAATATTTTGCTTAAAGGTTTAAAAATCACTATAAGAGCCTTCAACAGAGGAGCCAGCATTATTGCTATCGACTTCGCTTTTTTAGAAGCATATACCTTAGGAATCATCTCACCTACAAGCAATATCAATGATGTCACGACGACGACGTTTAATATAAAAGCCGCTATAGGATTAACGGACATATTAAACATCATACTCATGATGTAAGTTGAAAATATCGTGATTGATATATTAACTAAATTATTGAAAATAAGTATAGTGACAAGGAGTGTTTTAGGTTTTTGGCGTATTTCTAGCACCAGCTGCTCGTTACGACCCTGAGCGGATTCCAATTCGTTGATGTCGTTTGGTTGCAATGAGAAATATGCGGTCTCACTTGAAGATGCCATCGCCGAGCACAACAACAAACCACACATTAATATTAAACAAAATACGACTTTAGCTGATATGCCGATAAAGAAAGGTTCTGCTGTTACAACTGACAGCAGACATATAAGAGGGTCTATTGAAGCTATTTCCAAAACAAAGATATTTAAATTACTTTGCAAAGATAGTAAAAATAAAGATGCCAAGATACGGAGATACTGAGATGCTAAGTTTTTTTATTTTTAACTCAGCATCTCAGTATCTCAGCAACTTAGAAAGTCTTTAAAATGGAAGATCATCTCCATCATAGCCAGGGTCTGGCATTTGTGGCTGCAACATAGGTTGTGGCTGATATGTCGGCATTGTTTGCTGTTGATAAGTTTGTGCTGGCTGCTGATAGCTATTATAAGATGCATTAGCCTGTTCTGGATTATTTTGAGCACGTTTGGTTCCCATACTCATCATTTTATCCACAAGCACTTCTGTAACATAACGAGTTACATTTTGATTATCTACATATTGACGTGTTTTGAGACGACCTTCAACATATATCATATCACCTTTTATATAGTTGCGCCTTTTTTCTGCAATATCAAGAGCTAGATTTCCCCATGCCACAAGGTTGTGCCAATCGGTTTGTTCGGCCCACTCGCCGTTACGGTCGCGATAACGTTCTGTTGTGGCCAATGTCACAGACATTTTCTTTGTTCCATTTTCAAATGATATAATCTCAGGATCCTTTCCGAGATGACCAATAAGCATTACTTTATTTAAACTCGCCATATATTAAATGTTAAAAAACTTTTACCAAAATTACATTAATTTTCCATGAACAAGTCATAAAATCAAAAATAATTTTGCCAAATACACATTATTAAGAAGGTAAAATCATACAAAAAAATTCTATTTCTCACATTTTTAATGCTTTTAGTAAAAAAAATAGTTTTTTTTTGCCATAACAATCAAAAAAAGTTCTTACCTTTGCAACCTAAAATTTTAATTATTAACATTTAAAAAATAATAGAAATGACAAAAGCAGAAATCGTAGCTCAAATTGCTGAAAAGACTGGCGTTGAGAAATCAAGCACACAAGTAGTTGTTGAAGCATTCATGGATATCGTAAAGAAATCTGTTGCTGAAGGCGAACCAGTTTATTTAAGAGGTTTTGGTAGCTTCATCAGAAAAACTAGAGCTGAAAAAGTTGGAAGAAATATTAAAGAAGATAAATCTATCATCATCCCAGAACACAACATTCCAGCATTCAAACCTTCAAAAACTTTTGCTAACGAAGTTAAATAATATTAACAATTAAATATATATAGTTATGCCAAACGGTAAAAAACATAAAAGACACAAAATGTCTACACACAAACGTAAAAAACGTTTAAGAAAAGATAGACATAAGAAGAAAAAATAATCATTGATTATTTTCATTTGCATAACACAACATTACAAACCTTATT
>JAZKYG010000055.1:0-4423 GCA_045612025.1 Bacteroidales bacterium | reverse complement strand
TTGCTCTCTTAGTCAGCGTTTTGATGAACACCATCTTCGCTCCTGTCTTCATGACATTCCACAAAGTGACTGTCATCCACATCGCTGAGACAGGCGGAACATTGAAAGGATTCTTCTGCAACAAATTGAAAATCCAAGAGACAATAGCCCATAAAATCAACTGGGACTTACAATACGGCTTCGTCTTCAAGAAGACCATCCCATTGTTCTGGTACCCAGCACACACAATCACATTCTTGTTACCAGGAAACTACCAAGTGCTTTTCGCAGCATTCTTAGGCGTTGTGTTAGGATTGATTTTGAGCATCAAGAAATAAAAATGTAGAGACGTATCAATGTTTCCTATAACATAAACACACATTGATGCGTATAAGACAAAGAAAAAGAGTCGTAAATTACGACTCTTTTTTTTGTTGGAAATGAAATGAGTATTTATAAAACAAAACAGGACGTATTCAATACGTCCCTACATTGTTAATTGTTAATTGTCAATTGTCAATTAATCAAAACCTCCGCTGCTCTCATCGCTTCGGCTGTGACTTCAGCGTTGGAAAGCATCTTCGCGATTTCCATAATGCGTTCTTCGCGAGTCAGAGTTCTGATGTTAGAACGTGTCTTTTCGTCAACGACGTCTTTATATACAAAGAAATGATTTTTAGCTTTACTTGCTACTTGTGGTAAGTGAGTGATACTTACGAGCTGAAGCGTCTCTCCCATCACATTCATGATGTCACCGAGTTTAGATGCCACTTCACCAGAAACGCCAGTGTCAATCTCGTCGAATATCAATGTTGGAATATAATTGTTTTTCGCTGCAACGCTCTTAATCGCAAGCATCAAACGTGAGAGCTCGCCACCAGAAGCAGCTTTCGCCATATTCTCCGGAGCGTATCCTTTATTGGCTGAGAACATAAATGTCACGGCATCCGTTCCGTTTGAAGTAAGTTCTCCGATATTCTCACATTTGATTTCAAATACACCGTGAGGCATCGCAAGCTGACGAATGACATCTGTGACGTCTTTTTCAAAAATAGCTTTAGCAGAAAGTCGCCTCTTGTTCAGTTCTTTCGCCTTTTGACTCAAAACCTTTTCCATCGCCTTGACTTCTTTCTCTTTGTCAGCGACTATTTCATCTATATTTGAAAACTCATCGACCTTACGTCTTATCTCTTCTCTTAGCAGAAGCAATTGTGAATAATCATTAAGATGATGTTTCATCATAAGACGCTGAATCACATCGAAACGCTCTTGAAGTGTCTCGAGTGAAGAAATATCCATCGAGTCATCTTGAAGGTTATTCAAGTCCGAACAGATGTCTTTAAGTTCAATCTTGACAGAATTAAGACGTTCCGACATTGAATCAAGTTCGGAGATATATCTCTTCAGCTTATCTATATTATATAATAAGGTGTTGACACCGTCAAGAACAGAAGTCTCGCTATTTTCAAGAATCATAGTCGATTCGTTAAGAAGTCTGCTTATCTCTTCTTGGTTTTCAAGTATCTCGATACGTTGAGCGAGTTCTTCATATTCATTATCTTGAAGTTCAGACTTTACAAGTTCATCGAGCTGAAACTTAAGATAATCGTTTTCATCTATATTGTTCAATGCCTTTTTACGAAGTGATTCCAATTCATTTTTGGCTGAAGAATATTCTTTGTATGCTTTTTTATATTCAGAAAGCAGCTCTTGATTGTTGGCAGCGTCATCTAACAATGAAAGCTGAAAATCAGGATTGCACAACAATAGAGAATCATGTTGAGAATGAATATCAACGAGATAAGAACCAAGTTCTTTCATAACCTGCAAGTTAACAGGAGTATCATTTACGAAAGAACGTGATTTTTTCTGAGGGTTAAGTTCACGACGAATGATACATTCTTCTTCAAAATCTATGTCGTTTTCTTCGAAGAAAGACTTCAATCTATCATTATTCAAGACAAATGACGCTTCAACAACGCATTTCTTTGTATCATCGAAAAGGATATTCGAGTCAGCGCGATTACCGAGGACGAAGCCCAATGCGCCAAGCAATATTGATTTACCAGCACCTGTTTCTCCGGTAATGACAGAGAATCCATTATCAAATTCAACAGATAATGAAGATATTAAAGCATAATTAGATATGGATAATCTCTGTAACATAATTATCTTCTACCTGACAATATCTCCTCATATTCTGAAGCATGAGAAGGATCTATTTCTCTAAATACATTTACAGCCTTTGTCTTATCTTGTTGACTGCCTTCAGAATATATACTTTTCCACTCATTACGTTTAGTATCTGTCATAACTTGTATGAACAAAAGATTTGGTCTTTCTGAGTTAACCTGCTTCAAATAATCCAAAGACTTTGTCATAGCAGCCTTGCCTTCTTCAGGTTTTGTTGACATCTTATCCAATCCGAGACGATGGAATTCATACATAAACTGACGTAATGGTTTATATGAAGCATTCATCATATTTTCATTAAGCCAATAACGGTTTCTTTTATCATCAAACGCTTTCCATCCTGACTCTGTTGCACTTTGCGCTGATGTAACGATTTGATCTGTAACTTTGAAGAAAGGATCACCTCCATAAAGTCCGAATGAGTCGAAATAAAGGCCAAGGCAATAGTAAGCATAGAATGCCAATGTAGATGTCAGATTCGAAGTATATGAATTTTCTGAAAAATCAAGAGGTTGTGATTCAATATATTCGAACATGAAATCATCATCGATATAATTAAACAAAGGCGTGCTATAATTTGCTTTAAACGTTGGACGTCTCAAAGCTATATTCAGTTCAGCCTCAATTACATTTCCTGTTTTTTTCTTCACATTAACCACTATTGCACCTTCAATACGTTCTTCTGGTTCCAGTTTAACATTGGTCCAAACTCTGTTATTCATAAAGTTTGTTATACCTTCTTTAAGCGACTCGTATGCACGTTGGTCAGTTCCACCTACTTGTGCAGAAGATACAGTCACATTAATATTAAACTCTTGAGAATTAAGATTCTTTAATCCTATCAAAGAGCACAATAAGATTAATATAAAACAGGTCTTTTTGTTCATATGTCAATTAGTATATTGATAAATAGCATTTAAGATATCAAGAGCGACTTCATTCTTAGGTTTAAGATCGTATGTAGACACCTTGTCATCTTTAGTAATGATAGAGACTTTATTAGTCTTTGTCTTAAATCCTACGCCTGATTCGTTCATCTCATTAAGAACGATAAGATCTATGTTTTTGGTATGCAATTTCTTTTTTGCATTTGCCAAACCATTCTCGGTCTCCAATGCAAAACCAACAACAGTCTGATTATCAGTTTTCAAACCTCCAACTGATTTCAATATATCTTCTGTCTTAACGAGTTTTATCGTAAATGTATCGTTATCAGGATTTTTCTTTATCTTCTGATCTGCCACTATTTCAGGTCGGAAGTCAGCCACAGCAGCGCTAAGCACTGCGATATCAGTCTTTGGGAACAATGCCATGACTGCATCATACATCTCTTTAGCTGATGTCACTGGCAGAACATTAACATTATTTTTACTTACTGATATGCTGGATGGACCGAGTACGAGTGTCACATCTGCACCCTGATCAGCGAACGCTCTTGCGATTTCAATACCCATCAAGCCTGAGCTATGGTTACCTATGAATCGTACAGGATCGATTGCCTCGTATGTTGGTCCCGCTGTGATAAGCACTTTCTTACCTTTGAAATTCTGTTTTGTCTGGAAGAAAGCTTTTATTCTTTCATAAATTTTCTGAGGCTCTTCCATTCTTCCTTCACCGCACAAGCCGCTGGCGAGTTCTCCTGATGATGGAGCGACGAATATGTTGCCTCTTTCTATCAAGGTTTTTATATTTTGTTGGGTAGCCTGATGTTTGTACATATCAAGGTCCATCGCTGGAGCGAACATGATAGGACATTTTGCAGAAAGGCATACCGTCAGCAGATAATTATCCGCGATGCCGTAAGCCATCTTTGCCATCGTATTGGCCGATGCTGGAGCTATAACGAAAAGGTCTGCCCAGAGTCCTAACTCCACATGACTATCCCATTTGCCTGTTTCCTCATCGAAACCGTGAGATAAAACAGGATTGCCGCTTAGTGTAGACAAAGTAAGAGGCGTGACGAAATCCTTCGCTGAAGGTGTCATCACGACTCTTACATCGGCGCCGTCTTTTTTCAAAAGACGCACTAAAAGAGGAATTTTATAGGCGGCAATGCTACCTGTAATTCCTAATAGAATCTTTTTTCCGGTTAGCATTGAAAACTCCTTATTTTAGAAATCGTTACCGTTTTCCTTGTTAGGATTGCGATAATAAATACGGTCATTCAAGAACTCACTGACTGCTATCAATGTTGATTTTGGCAATCTTTCATAATATTTAGCAACTTCAATTTGTTCTTTATTTTCGAAAA
>JAZKYG010000054.1:0-7715 GCA_045612025.1 Bacteroidales bacterium | reverse complement strand
CACCTACATTATCAGAAGAAGAAAACGAGGTCTTTATGCAAATTTTCGAAAGATCGAAAAATTTTAAATTCTGAGAAGTATGTGTAATTTTTCATTGCATTTACAATGTACATTCCTTCCTTTCAGCAAAGAAATTTTAGACACTTCTTCTGGATTCAGTTGTGGAGATGACGAATTAGATAATTTCTTCCATAACGATGCTGACTTATATTCAATGGAATTAATGGGGAAAACATACTGTTGGATAACAAATGACAAACCGCATCAAATTGTCGCATTGTTTACCTTAGCGAACGACAGTATCAAAACATTTAATCTTAATAACAGAATACGTAACAAGTTAAACAGGACTATCAATAATAGCAAACGAGGAAGAAGTTATCCAGCAGTTTTAATCGGAAGATTGGGAATCAACAAATCTTTTCAAAACAAAAGCATCGGCAGTCAATTGTTATATTTCATAAAAGATTGGTTTCGTCATAAAAGCAATAAGACAGGCTGTAGGTTTATTGTAGTAGATGCATATAATAATGGTAAAACTACAAAATTCTACGAACATAATGATTTCCGTTATCTTTATGATAACGAATTGGAGGAACGTTCACAATACAACATTCCTCCAACAAACAAGATTTCAACTCGTTTAATGTATTACGATTTGAAATTATAGAATTTCAAATACTTTTAAAAAACATATTGCAAGCCAATCTGATAACCGATAAACATTCTTTGTTTGTTATCGCTGTTATCCTTTTCCCAAAGACAATTGTTTGGCAATAAGTCTTCAGAATTTACATAATTGGAATATAAATAATTGAAATTTGCGCCGCCGAAGACGTTAAAATGATTTAAGAATGTAAACGATGGAGCGAGAAGATATGATGCGTTGTAACATACCTTATCATTAGAAAATCCAACTGATGTAGCTTTGAATTCGTTATTGATTTCAATCCAATCTGTTATAGGAATATGGATACCATAACCAGCTTCTGCAACAATCTTGCTTCCGTCGTTGACCAAGTTGTTATAACCAACGCCCAAGATACCGTATGTGTATTTGCCTCCAGATCTGAAAGACAACATCGTGTTGTTCATCATGTCGTAAGAAAGAGCAACGCCCATCTTACCGTTTTTAATGATATTGACAAAAGCTATAGGGAAATTACTTTCTTCTGCGACATTAAGCAAGGTTGCAAACTGCACGCCTTTGACTTTCTTGGCGATATTCATTATACCTGCAAACTGCAGACCTTTCACGTCACCAGCGATATTGGTCACACCAGATAGTTGTAAACCTATAAAAGAATCTTTACTCATATTAGCCACACCCGCAACAGCGATTCCATTTCCAGAACCAGAATAATTATAAACGCCGCCGATTTGAATACCATTGTAAGAACCTTTATTCATGTTTGTCACACCAGCGACAGCTATTCCATTTCCTGAACCTGAATAATTATAAACGCCACTGACTTGAATACCATTATAAGAACCTTTACTCATATTAGCAACACCAGCGACAGCGATTCCATTTCCAGAGCCTGAATAATTATACACGCCGCTGATTTGAATACCATTGTAAGCACCTTTATTTATATTAGTCACACCAGCAACAACGATTCCATGTCCTGCATTTCCGATATAGTTAGAAACACCTGCTATTTGCAGACCTGTTGCATTATTAGATATAACATTACCTACTCCAGCCAATGCGAGACTTCTTTCATTCTTAGAAATTCCCACTAGCAAATTGATTGAAAACGCATTTGTATATTCCTTCGCTTTTTTAACATTTGTAGTACTCAATGGAAATCCGAAATTAATTTGAACCGGACGAAAATTTTTCTCTTGAGAAAAAACATTAAGTGATAACAACAAACAAACTGCAAACAACAATATTTTTTTCATGTTTTTTATTTTTTATTTTTCAAATTATTCAGACGTGTCAATGTGTGTTTATTTTCAAGGTAACATTAACGCGTCTCTACATCAATTCCTAATTATGAATTATGCATTATGAATTATTAAAAATTTCCATCGCGATATGAGCGCATGCCTCCGCATCGGCGAGGGCGTGATGATGATTCGTCAAGTCGAAGCCACAATGTGCAGCGACGGTATGAAGCTGATGATTCTCCAAATCAGGGAACACCTTAAGAGATGTTTTATAAGTACAATGAAACTGATAATTAGGATATCTCATCTTATAATGAGCGAAACAAGCCTTCAGACAACGCTCGTCGAAGCTTTTGTTATGAGCGATGAGTGGCAATCTTCTCACATACTTAGAAGCCTCGCGCCATACCTCTGGGAATAACGGTGCCTCCTCTGTATCTTCTTTTTTTATTCCATGAATTTTGGTATTCCAATAACAGTAATGATTTGGAACTGGTTTTATCAAGCTATAAAATCTATCTACAATCTCCCTGTCTTTCACGATGACGATACCGACACTGCAGGCGCTTCTGATATCGCCGTTCGCCGACTCGAAATCTATGGCTGCAAAGTCAGGGAGATCGGGAATTATAATTTGATTATTAGACGACTCTGACATCTCATTCTTTTATTTCAGCATGGAAAATATCTATCTCGTCGTCCTCGAACATACATTCTGAAGTGTAGTATTGACCTGGTTTGTCGTCATCTTGGAACAACATCAAGGTAACCTTCTTGAACTTAAGAGGCTGCTGGCTTTCTGAAACCTGCTGTACTTTCTCATAAGAAATGCCTTCTATCTTCAACATCTTCAACAATGCTGCCAAGTCCAAGTCGACATTAAGGAAAATATCTTCGCCTTTTTCTGTCCATGCTATACTGATAACACCTGTGGTGTATAATTCAAAGTTCTTGATTTCTACAGTTTTCATAATATTTATTCTTGATTTAATAATTCATTAAGATCTTTTTGTAATTGTTCTGCGTTGATAAATCTGATGGACTTCATTCCCATATCAATCGCGCCTTTCACATTATTGATGTTATCATCAATAAATACTGATTCCTCAGCTTTAAGATTATAACGTTCTAATAATGTCTGATAAATCTTAGGATCTGGTTTGAGGAGTTTCTCATCGCCCGAACATACGATGTTATCTATCAAAGAGAAGATTCTATACACCTTCTGTACCATTGGGAATGTCTCATTAGACCAGTTTGTCAGGCCGTAAATGACAGGATATTTCTCCTTCAGCGAAGTGATAAGCTCGAACATTCCAGGCATCTCCTCTCCCATTGTCTTCATCCATTCGCTTTGGTATAATCTTATCGCTTCTTCGAACTCAGGAAATTCAGCGATACGTTCCTGAACCGCCACACTGAAAGGTTTGCCCTTATCCATCTGAGCGTTCCATTCTGTATTGCAGACGTTCTCGATGAAATAGTTGCACTTCTCCATATCATTAAAATATGAATCGAAAAGATAGTGCGGATTCCAATCCACGAGAACGCCGCCAAAGTCGAATATGATGTTCTTTATCATAATTTTTAAGTCAACGGACAACAGTCAACAGACTTTATCCATATTTTTAATTATTTCTTTAATCGTTTTTCAATCATTGATGCAATCTTGTCGCGTAAGCTTTCAACGCTTTGTTCTTCTGAAGGCATGACTGGATCCATGATGTCAATGTCAATCTTCTTGCAGAACTTAGGAACGATACCGCTTCCATAACATGCTGATTCCGAACCTGCGATAGCGACTGGGACGATAGGCACATTCAATTCCTTGCTCAAGATAGCGAATGTCTCTTTGAACTTTCTCATCGTGTTATCCTTAGAACGTGTTCCTTCTGGGAATATCACGATATGTTTTCCTTTCTTCAAGACAGCGCACATCTCTTGCAATGACTGACGTACGTTTTTGTTAATATCCATTAAGATGATATTATTCTTTCTTGCAAAGAACTGAGCAATCTTAGATCTCCAGTGTTTCTCTTTTGCAAAGAAGAAAATGTCTTTGTTTTCCTTACGAGTGAAGTTATAAGTGATTAAGAACCCGTCGATAGCAGAGCGGTGGTTTGCCACGATGATACATGGTGTCTTTGGCAATTTTTTGTTACCTCTGACTCTGAAACGATAGCATATCGAGAATAATATCTTTGCGAAAGTATATGTAAACCATTGTGTAAATCCTGGCTTTTCCAATTTGACATCGACTTTTGTTGCGAGGATGTCTTTCCAAGTGATTGTCGTTGTGTTGAAAGTATGCTCGTTGTTTTCTATATAATCTGTGAGTTTTGCCAATGTCGTAAGGTTTTCCATCTGCTCCTCGTTGAGGTTGATGCCGAATGTGTTTTCGATATAAGCGAGAAGAGAGACCTTGCTCAATGAGTCCATCGACAAGTCGATTTCGAAGTGATCGTTTTCGTTAGCGACCATCTTTGTCTCATCTTCAACGAATGCCTTTAACATCTTATATACTTCGCTCTTGCCTTCCAATGACTCTTGCACTGCATTTGTCTTAGGTTTGTCAACGATATGAGGAAGGAGGAATCTTTGTACCTTGCCGAGACGTGTCTTTGGGAGTTCTTCCGAAAGTATATGATATTGCTTGATACGTTTATATTGAGGTTGTTCTGCGTTGAAGAGTTCCACTTCTTTCTTGATAAGCGCATCCATCGCATCTAAATCTATCTGTCTGATAGCAGCCATATTTGGTCGTACTGCAGCATGCAAAGCATCACCATTCAAGAAGATACCGATTTCTTGTACATAAGTGCTTTCTGCCAAGAATTCTTTTTCAAGGAGTTCTGGGTTGATATTCTTACCGTTTGATGTCACGATGATTTCCTTGATACGACCTGTTATCTTAAGTCCGTATTTATCGAGGACGCCCATGTCACCAGTATGCAACCAGCCGTCTTTTATTATCTGAGCAGTCTCTTCTTCACGTTTGTAATAGCCCTGCATCACGTTAGCTCCCTTGACGCATATCTCTCCGTTTTCAGCGATCTTCACTTCTATGTTAGGGAGAAGTTCGCCAGCATAGCCTATTCTACGACGTCCAGGACGAGTAAATGAAATCATAGGAGCTGTCTCTGTCATGCCGTAGCCTTCGAGGACGTACAGACCTAATGTCTTCAATATGGTTGCTGTCTCTACTGAAAGAGCAGCGCCGCCTGATACGAGATATTTCAAGTGACCGCCGAATTTCTTATGCACGCTGCTGAAGATGGTCCTTGAAACAGCATCGCTGCCAATGAGCTTGGTAATCTTATAAAGAAGACGTGTCACGAATGAAGCGTTAATCTTGCTCATGATGCCTTTGACAAGCATATCGTAAAGACGAGGCACGCCGATGATGATAGACACCTGTCCAGCATTGAGAGTCTTGATGATTGACTCGGCATTCATCGCCTCAGCGATGTGAAGTGTGCCGCCCATATAAAGAGGAGCCACGAGACTGCCGAGAAGCGGAAGGATGTGATGCAAAGGAAGAAGCACCATGACATTGCTGTCTTCCTGGAAGATAGGCACCTGCTTACTTACAGAATCCACGTTGAACATGACGTTCTTGAATGAAAGCATAACGCCTTTTGGATTGCCTGTGGTACCAGATGTATAGTTGATGAGCATTGTATCATCGTCTTTTCCCATTGCTATATCCGTCGCAGGAATACTTGCGTCATCTGAAAGCACTACATCGTTCTTGGTCATAAGGCGGGCGCCTTGCAGCTCAATCTCGGAAAACATTTCCAACTTGTCTTCTGAAATGAAAACGATGTCTGGACGACAGTCGTTGATGACGTATTCTATCTCTTTCTTTGTTGACTGCGCATCCAACGGTACAGCGATGGCCTTGCAACGCATCACGCCGAGAAAAGCGAAACACCATTCTGGCGAGTTTTGTGCGCAGATTAAAACTTTTTCAGGAACAGATTGTGAAGAAAATGTGTCAGCGTAAATTTGTGAATAACGGAGCAGTTGTTCGTAGGTATATTTGACATCTTTATAAGTGATGGCAAATTTGTCTTTTTTTGTTACTAGCATATTTATAAGTTTTCAATATCTTGCAAATATAATAAAAGTCTGCAGACTACGGATAACAGTCTACAGACTTTTTTTTCAAAAAAAGATGAAATTAAAAACCTCAAAAACTCAAAAAAAATGTGAGATTTTGAGATTCTGAAATTTTGAGATTCAAACAAAATCGTCTCTACAATCGTCCCAACTCCTAACTCCTAACTCCCAACTAAATCACTCTTCCTCATTATAATATACTTTATAATATTTTCCTCTTGCGTCTTCGCCTTGTTCCACATTGTCGCGGTTGCCGTCAATGATAATCTGAATCTTGTCATCAAGACGGATGACTCTCTTATAAGAACGCTGCTGTTTCTTGAAGGCGTTATTGGAAATCATAAAGTTATCGTCGATAGACAAATCATTGTCAGCTTCGTAACTCTTCTTGAAGTTATGGAAGCTCTCGATGACTGCTGGCTGCTCCATGACTTCATTAGCGAATTCTTCAATATCGAAACTTTCTTTTTCCTTAAAGAATTGCAAAGACTTATTAAGCAAATCAATCTGGTCGGCCTTTGTCACCTCAAACTCTTTTGGCAACTCCTGTGTGACGAAGTTCTTCGCCATCGCCATGACATTATGTGTGTTGGCATATTCATTCTTGCTTTGACGCAAGTGCAAGAAGTCATCGGTCCAGTACTGAGCTTCAGTGCCTTTGTTGGTGTTATCCACCACTGAAACGGAATATCCTTCTCCCCCATTCACGTTGAAAATCAGGCAGCCTTTATCGAGTTTCTTCACGTTGATGCCTTGTTCGCTTTCGAGTTGGAAATT
Source organism: Bacteroidales bacterium (assembly GCA_045612025.1). Lineage (GTDB taxonomy): Bacteria > Bacteroidota > Bacteroidia > Bacteroidales > F082 > Limimorpha. The sequence continues at coordinate 920 of JAZKYG010000054.1, read as the reverse complement.
ATGTTTGTCGCGATGCACCTTCAAGAAAGTGTCTTTGTTTTCAGTCTTGAAGAGACCGATGGCATCGACGGTATTGCTTCCGTGAATACAGTCTTTGAAGTAAACCGTATAAAACTCGCCACCTTTAATCTTAGGATGCGTGCTGTTTTCATAAAGGTATTTAGCGAGGTTCACCGACTGCTCATATAACTCTGTCGGCTCGTCAAAAATCTTCGACACTGCGCCATAGACCACGTTATATTCCAGTCCGCTGTCGTGATAGAAATGGAAGAACTCACCAGGAGTGAATGCGTTCAAAAAGAATTTCGTCAATATATTTTTTATATCTGTGTCTAAAGAGACATTAGATTTCGAGAGACTTAAGCCTTCTTCCGCCGCCTTGTTACCAACAAGATGCAACGACAAATGAGATATTGTTGTTTCCATGACGCAAATATATGGAAAAACTAAGGCTGTTGGCTTTTGGTTGTTGAACTTTTTTTAGTCAACGGACAACGGTCAACAGACAACAGATTTTGTCCACGAATAAACACGAATTGACACGAAAAGCATCTTTTAAATACGTCACATGACTGAAAAATCAATCAATTCCTTAAGTCCTCAGTCCCTTAATTCCCTTCTTTTGGGCGTTCCGGCGAAGCCGTCGGGCTTTCCGCTCTATCTTTGCTCGCTCCGTTATCACTCCGCTTGCAAAGGATGCCGCTTCAATCCCTAACGCGTCCAGCTATTATAAAACTTCAGAATTTCAAAACCTCAAAACTTCAAAATTTCAAAATTTCTGAGTTTTTGAGTTTCTGAGTTTCTGAGTTTCAACAATCAGAGTTATATCAAAAATATCGATAACATCATTGAAAATATCGTTTTGACTTGAGCGAACAATCGTTCTATTTTTGCGTTGTTAATGAATGAAAAAAACATAA
>JAZKYG010000053.1:0-6637 GCA_045612025.1 Bacteroidales bacterium | reverse complement strand
CAGATGCGTCCTGTCGTGGATGAAATCGTAAGCCACGGTAAGAAATTCAATATCGGTTTGGAAGCTGGTTCTAAACCAGAATTACATGCTATCATTGCATCCAATACAGATACTAACTCATTGATTATCTGTAATGGATATAAAGACGAGAGTTTCATTGAGTTGGCTCTTTTAGCTCAAAAGATGGGCAGAACAATCATCATCGTTGTTGAGAAACTTAATGAGTTGAAACTCATCACTCGTGTTGCAAAACGCTTGAAGGTAGTTCCTAGCATTGGTGTGAGAATCAAATTGGCAAGCTCTGGCAGCGGCAAGTGGGAAGAATCAGGCGGCGACGGCAGCAAGTTCGGTTTGACAACATCTGAATTGCTTGAAGCTCTTGAATATCTCGACAAAAACAATATGAAGGAATGCTTACGTCTCGTTCACTATCATATTGGCAGTCAAGTTACTAAAATCAGAAGCATTAAGATTGCTTTGAAAGAAGCAGCTCAGTTCTACGTTCAGTTACACAAAATGGGATTCAACATTGAATTCGTTGACGTCGGCGGCGGTTTAGGTGTCGACTACGACGGTTCTCGTTCAAGCAGCGCTAGTAGCGTAAACTACAGCATCCAAGAATATGTCAACGACGTAATATTCTCTGTTGTAGATGCTTGTGACAAAAATGACTTGCCACATCCTAACGTAATCACAGAATCAGGTCGTGCTTTGACAGCTCATCACTCAGTTCTTATCTTCGAAGTTCTTGAAACAGCATCATTGCCAGAATGGGATGAGAGCGAAGAGATTTTGGAAGACGACCACGAATTGATTCACGAACTTAACGAGGCTTGGGATAAGCTTACAAACAAACAGTCATCGATGCTTGAGACATGGCACGACGCTCAACAGATCAGAGAGGAGGCCTTGGATTTGTTCAGCCTCGGACTTTTAGACATAAAATCAAGAGCTAAGGTAGAGAGATTATTCTGGTCAATAGCAAGAGAAATAAATCAATTGACATCAGAATTGAAACGTATCCCAGAAGATTTCAATAACTTACCTAAATTATTGGCTGATAAATATTTCTGTAACTTCTCATTGTTCCAGTCATTACCAGATGCCTGGGCTATAGATCAGATATTCCCTATCATACCAATCCACAGATTGGGAGAACAACCAACTAGAATGGCAACATTGCAAGACGTCACTTGCGACTCCGACGGTAAGGTGTCTTCATACGTAACGACAAGAAACCAGTCACATACAATGCCTGTTCACAATATGAATTCAAAGGATCCTTATTATATAGGCGTATTTTTGGTTGGTGCTTATCAGGAAATCCTCGGCGACTTGCATAACTTGTTCGGTGACACAAATGCTGTTCACGTCACTGTTGATGAGAAAGGATATTACATTGACCAAATCATTGATGGCGAGACAGTTGCTGAAGTTTTGGAATATGTACAATACAGTCCGAAGAAACTTGTTAGAACCGTTGAGTCATGGGTTACAAGCTGCGTTAAGCAAGGTAAAATCACCGTTGAAGAAGGAAAAGAATTTTTATCTAACTACAGATCTGGATTATACGGATATACTTATTTGGAATAAGATGTTGAGACGCCGAGTCCTGGTTTAATATATTTAGATTGGAAATATGTGAACAGAAATACATAGGATTCGGTTTATAAAGACAGTTAGATAGAATAACAAACAAAATACAATTATGGAAAACTTCGGTGATAAATTAAAAGAATTATTATTACAATATCTTCGTCAGGAAGGCGTGGTCGGAGAACGCTTCCCTATCTGCCAAGATGTTGAGGATAAATGGGATAATATCTTAAACGCATATATGCCTGACGGTATCAGAGAATATAACGAATATCCAATGGTATCTCTCGCATGGATTATGTTCGTCGGTATGGCAATGGCGAAATACTGGGACGTCAACTGGGAGAAATATGCTTTCAAAGACAATATCTATGAGACTCTTCGCGAAAAAAGAGGTTTCGATGAAATGGATGAATATATACTTGAAGATGTTCTCAGATTTAAAGAAGATAAATGCAAGAAAGTCACTGATATAGTAGCGGAATGCGCTTGTATCACAAATACTTTCCTTCGCAACCAAAACATCGAACATGGAACAAAAGCTGCCGTTGAGGCTTATCTTGAATGCTTGCACCAGATGTATCTCATGGGAATGGCGGTACAACTCAACGAAATGGGATATAAGATGTTAGGACTTAACTAAAACTTTAGAACTCTAGAGTTTTAGAGTTCTAGAATTCTAAAACTCTAAAAAAGTTTCAACTGTATTGTCATGTTAAACGTCATTCGGTGTAATGGTGTGGTGCCGTGTTCCGCCACGGCGTTTTTGTGTTCCAACGTTGGATATCCTTTGTTTTTCTTCCAGTTATACATCGGATATTGTAAGTCGTATTCTTCCATCATGGCGTCACGTGTGGTCTTCGCCAATATTGATGCTGCAGCAATGGCTTGATATTTAGCGTCTCCGCCAACAATACACTGATGTTTTATGTCTTTATATGGATTGAATCTATTGCCGTCAATAAGCAGGAATTCTGGTTTTACCTTCAGTTGTTCTACAGCTCTATGCATCGCGAGAAATGAGGCGTTCAAGATATTTATCTCGTCAATCTCTTTATTGTCGACGATGCCGATTCCGTAGGCAAGTGCTTCTTGCATAATGACTTCTCTCAACTTCTTACGTTGTTTCTCTGTCAGTTTCTTTGAGTCGTCGAGCATCGGATAGTCTTTACTTCTATCTAAAATGACAGCTGCTGCAACCACAGGGCCTGCCAGACATCCGCGGCCGGCTTCATCACAACCGGCTTCAATCAAATTGTCAGTATAATGCGCTATGAGATTCATAAACTTATGCCAAATAATGGTAAATATTGATTTGCTAAAATCAGTAAGCTAACAACGATAGTTACGATATTAGCGATCTTGGTTTTCTTGAGATCTGACAACACTATCGCATAGAAGAATGCAAACATCATAAATATAAGGCTGTTGTTCATCAATGGTGTGTGCATGAAGAACATAAGGATGGCAAAGATTGTCAAAACAGCTGCTACTCCTACCCTTTTTCTGATATTTGTTCCTTTGTCGGATGCTCTGTTGCTTAAGATTCTTAATAATGATACCAAGAATAGAGCGCTGAATATTATCAATAAAATCCTATCGCTTCCATTCAAGTCATAAAAGAAACTGATGTTTCTAAAGAAGGTGGAATATGACTCTATCAATACTTCTACATTGCCAAACAGGAAAGCCAATCCCACAAACAATCCATTCACCAGCAAGAATCCTGTCAGCGGTATCATCAGATATCTTATCTCTCTGAATCCTAATATGAAAAACGACACTATCACCCATATCATAAGAAATACAGAAGGATAATAGAACAATGACGCTATAGCGATGAAATATCCGATATTCATCATATAGTTTTCAGGATTATCTGTCTGATATATAAGGAAAAGAGTGTGCATTACCATCAGTACGAATGGACATGCGAAGATGAATGGATAACATGAATGTAGCTGTGGTGCACAACACATCATGAGTCCGAATGTCAAGGCTCCTACCGTATTGTTTTTCGTCACCAGACGGTTTGCTGACAATACTGAATTAAATAAAAATATACATGTCAGATATACCGCAAATGCTAATGCATTGATAAGGAATGGCGAGAAGTCGAAGATTGAGATGATGAGATTATATAAAGGTGTGGTGCTCTCGCCAGGTATGAATGCCGACTTTGTGATGAAAGCCGGCATCCATAAGACAAGTGCCATCACGACGATGACAAGATGTTGTGCAAGATAACTATGCTTGAAGAAACTTAACATTATCTTATAGTTTCATTAAGTCAAGTCCGATGTCATGACGATAGTTGACGCCTTCGAACTTGATCTTTTCTACGTTTTGATAAGCCTTAGTTCTTGCTTCTTCTATATCTTTTCCGTGTGCTGTCACAGCGATGACGCGACCGCCTGATGTAACGACTTCACCTTTGTCGTTGAACTTAGTTCCAGCGTGAGCGATGATGCAGTCTGAGAGTTCTTCAAAACCACTCATTACCATGCCTTTCTTATAATCTTCAGGATAACCGCCTGATACGAGCATGACAGTCACAGATGTGTTTTTAGATGTCTGATATTCGACTTCGTTGAGTCTGCCTTGAGCGCAAGCGTCGAGCAACGCTACCAAGTCGGAGTCAATGCGAGTCATGACGCCTTCTGTCTCAGGGTCGCCCATTCTTACGTTATATTCGATTACGTAAGGATCGCCGTCGACGTTCATCAAACCGATGAAGATGAATCCTTTATAGTCGATATTTTCTTCTTTAAGACCTTGGATTGTTGGTTTTATGATTCTGTTTTCTACTTTCTCAACGAATTCCGGTGTCACGAAAGGAACTGGAGATACTGCGCCCATGCCGCCTGTATTCAAGCCTGTGTCGCCGTTGCCGATACGTTTGTAGTCTTTTGCTTCTGGAAGAACTACATAATGCTCGCCGTCTGTCAATACGAACATTGATACTTCGATACCTTTCAAGAATGTCTCGATGACGACTTTTGCAGAAGCAGAACCGAACTTGCCAGAGAGCATGTCTTTCAATTCGTTTTGAGCTTCTTCCAATGAGTCGATTATGAGAACGCCCTTTCCAGCTGCGAGGCCGTCGGCTTTAAGTACGTAAGGTGCTTTTTGTGTTGTGAGATATTGTAATCCTTCTTCAAGGTTAGCAGCTGTCACTGTGAAGCATGATGCTGTTGGAACATTATATTTTTCCATGAAAGCTTTTGCAAATGCCTTGCTGCCTTCGAGTTGTGCGCCTTTCTGATCAGGACCGATAATCTTGATGTTTTTCAACTCAGCGTCATTCTTGAAGAAATCAACGATGCCATCAACGAGTGGCTGCTCTGGACCAACAACGACCATTTCAATGCCGAGCTTCAAAACGTTTTCCTTAACGACGTTGAAGTCAGCGATGTTGATAGCGAGGTTCTCGCCTATAGAATCTGTGCCAGCATTACCTGGAGCAATATAAAGTTTGTCAACTAATTCACTTTGTGCGAGTTTCCAAGCAAATGCATACTCGCGACCACCTGAACCTAATACTAAGATATTCATACTTTTTTTATTTAGTTTAAAGTTTAAGGTTTAAAGTTTAAAGTAGTCTTTGAAGTTTAGAGTTGAAAGTTTATCCGAATCAAACCTTAAACCTTAAGCATTAAACCTTAAACCAATTATTTATTTTCAATTTTCAGTTTTCAATTTTTCTATGCACTTCCACCAAATCTCTGCTGCTTTATCCCAGGAGAAGTCTTGTCGTCTGATTTTTCCTTTTTCTATCAATTCATTACGTACTTCTTCATCCAGAATCTCCTCCATAGCATCTGCTATTGACTCTTCGTTGAAAGGATCTACGAGCAATGCAGCATCATTTGCGACTTCGGGCATTGATGTGACATTTGATGTTATGACCGGAGTGTCGCATTTGAATGCCTCGACGATAGGGATTCCAAAGCCTTCAAAATATGAAACATAGACGGATGCCAATGCTGATGCTGTGACAAGATGTAAATCTTCAGCCGACAATCGTCCAGCGAAGATGACATCGTCTTTATGTGTCATAGCTTCGTAAGCATTCTTTATCGGTTCGGTCCACCAACGTTTGCTGCCGACGATGAGAAGTTTTATATCGTTATTGTTATTCTTCTTAAATAAATCAAATGAAGTGAAAAGACGTGCGAGGTTCTTGCGAGGATGCAATGATCCTACGAACATGAAGTAAGGATTTCCTTCTGTGTATTTATCTCGTATCTCTTTCTTAATATCTTCACTTACTGGAGAAAATATTTCATTTGCTCCGTTATATGCCACCTCTATCTTTTCTGAATTGATGCCATAGCATTCGCAGATGTCTTTCTTTGAAAACTCAGAAACTGTTATGATTCTATCTGCTTTCTTGGCATATTTAGGGAAGAATTTCTTATAATGCCAGAGGTGAATCTTAGGGAAATCTTGAGGGAAGTGTTCAAAGTTTAAATCGTGAAACACAGCGATTTGTTTTGTCTTGCTTCTTAAGCTAAGATAACCGTCAGGTGACAGATACAAGTCCGCTTTTATCTTGCGAAGATATCTTGCTACGGCGAATTCGAAGAATGCTATATATAGAAACGGATGACGTGCTGGCGGGAAAAGTACGACAGGCTTAACATTATCAGCGAAGATGAACTTAGGGTCTGGTTCGCGGTCGAAGATAAAATGGAACTCCACTTCAGGATGCGATGTCACCATACGACGTAGACATTCATAAGCCACCCAGCCGATGCCTTCCAACTTATCCTTAAGCAACAATCGTGTGTTAACAGCTATCTTCAAAATTCAAATTTTATTTTCACAAAAATAACAATTTATTTAAATCTCAGAAATTCAAAATCTCAAAAACTCAGAATTTTTAGAGTTCTGAATTCCTGAGATTCTTAGTTTTTATAAATTACCTATCAGCATTCCAGATACCATCCAGTGATTGAAGCTGTTACCTTCGTCGTCTCCTTGTGGTATCGCTATTGTGATAGTATGTTTTCCTGGCTTTAAGAATCCTAAGTCGAAA
>JAZKYG010000052.1:0-36622 GCA_045612025.1 Bacteroidales bacterium | reverse complement strand
GATATGGGCAATCTATATTTAGTCCGCCTGAGCCGTTGCTCGTTGGTATGCAAGCATTTTTTATCAAGTAATTAAATATAATATCGTATGCTGTCATATCATCAGTCAATTCTTCCTCGTGTCTGTCATTCAGACTTTCAGCAGGCTCTTCGTTTGATTGTCGTTCGCTTTCTACCTCGTCAAGATACTTTTCAGCATCATCTATCAACCAATCAACCGACATTATATAGTTACATATATCAACATTATATTCATTGTCGATAATGTATCTGCACAATGCTTTTTTAACATCTTTTTCCGTTCCGCCGTCCATAGCACGACTAATCCCATAACCAACCGAGCCATATTCTACAATATCATTGTAGAATAATTTTGATTTGTATTCATCACCGTCTTTTCTGTTAAGAATTAAATCTATAATCATTTTTTGCCCCCTAAATATTCGTTATTAAATTCTTCTTCACTCAAAAGTTCTTTGCTAAACCATTTATTATAAGTGTTCGGAACAATTGTTTGAACATCATAATATATCTTTTTATCTATTTTTATTTTTATCGCTCTTTTATGTGTCGATAGTTTTATTATTACATTCATTTTTACCCCCTTAATTCAACAACCTCAACAATATCTTTTTTTGATATATCATCGTAATTATAGCCATTTGTAAATGGAACTCTTTTATATATCCGATAATATCCGTTATTTAAGTTTTCTATCTTGTCGAATGTTTCCGTAGTCGAAAAACAACTCATCTGTGTTTTATCGCTATTCAGCCAACCGTTGAATTTATAATATGTCACTTTGTATCTCATTTTTACCGCCTTTGTTAAGCATTACTTAACTTTTTAAACTCAATAAACCTTTACCCATTCGCCGACGATTTTATAGCGTTTAATTTCACCGCTCAATCTGTTACGGCAAACATCATTTGACCATTTATTCCAAAGAATAACAAACTCTTCTTTCGTAATCATAATGACCTCCTTTAATTCTCTTTTCGGTTAAGTGTCGCTTAACTTTTCATCTCTTCCAACACTTCAGATAGACATTCCCCCAAAAGATAACAGCGGATAGTCACATCTCCATATTCTGAACTTTCAAGTGCCTTTGCATAGTCGCCGCCAAACTCATTTAGAGCCTCAATCAATAACTCTTTATTGCCGGCAAGATTTTGCTCGGCTTTATATTCCGAAAAAGTATAAGAGCCTGAAGCATTACCTGTCACGCTATCGGCGATCCATAACTTATCATATATATCATCATAATCATCGAATGATATATAATCTTTGTTGTCGTTGAGCCATTGTCTAATGTCGTTCTTCATCTCTTCTCTGTAATCATATCTTTCAGTCATTTTTGCCTCCTTTATGACTTCATTTTTACCTTTGTTTTTGCCGTTCTTTTCTCATTTCTTGTTGCTATTATAACACATTTCTCTTGTCTTGTCAAGAAAAATATTCGTTTTTTTTGAATATTTTTCATTTTTTTTATTTTCTTTTTCTGAATGATTTTCGGATTTTACGCTTTAACTATATATAATAGGGTAATTTCCTTGAATATAACACAGTGACTTTCGATTTTTCTAATGATATATTGCTTGAATATATCGGCAGCCGCAACCGCTTATTTATTAGTAGTATAACTACTTGTTTGTGTCAATTCCTTTTTCATTCTTTATGATTATATTATAGCACATATTTCTTGACTTGTCAAGTATTTTTTATAATATTTTTGATTATTTTTAATAATTTTGCATAAATCATTTTAATAAAAGGAATTACAAATAAAAAATATTTTTATCTTTTTTTGTTGCTGATTTATTGCTTTTTCGACTTCACGCATACTTCACGCAATGTTTCAATTATTTTCAATACTTATTTCATTATTTTTCAAGTTTTATACTTGTTATTTTCTTGTAAAAACATAGAACAAACATATAATTTATTGAAAAAAGTTAGAAAATCGAAAACCCTTTGCATAACTTTTTTGTATGCAATAAGAACATATAATATAATATAATATAATAACACAACAACAACAGATAAAAGAATATAGCAGAATATAATAGCAGATAACAGAAGTTTGTTTTTGTCGGTTGCTGTTGATAGTGTTTTTTATTTAGTTTTATTTGTTTTCATACAGTAACATTATTTATGTATATATAGTATAAGTAAATATTTGATATATAATATTTTAGAATAATTCTAAAATTATCTATTATATCGTATAGGTATTTTAATAGTGATATGATACTCAAAAAGTATTGAAAACGATTGTAGACGATTTGGGGGTGATTTTTGATTATTTTCTCTTCCAGGAAGAAGAGTCACAGAAAAAATCAATCATATATATTTTTTTAGAACAATTCTAAAATCAATCAATCAGCAAAGGCTGCCGCAGATTTAGAATAATTCTAAAATCCTACACGCTGCCGCAGACTTCACGCAAGACTACACGCAGACGCAAGACGCAAGGCTGCCACGCTTGAATGTGTGTAATAAAATATACTATGTGCATTTACCTATCAGCGTGGGCGGTTGGTTGAGGGTGTGATAAAAATCATACCCCGCTCCGCCTGCTGCCGCCTGGGTGTGTGTGCCCTCTACAATTTTTTTTCAAAATTCGACTTTTGACTTTTATATATACTTCTGATTTACACGATAAAGTATCTCTATTGCATTTTAATCCTGTTTGGTATAATTTACTTAATTTAATATTTGCGTGCGTTGTAGACAATCCTCGTGCAAATGACAGTATGTTTTAAGTATGTCTGTGGTTTTATGTTTAATAAATTATAAAATATTATTTGACAACTGATATTTTTTATGATAAAATATAAATGATTATGCGGATTGGGGCTGTTTCAAATTCATAATCGCTTAAACCTATTCTCACGGCAGCCCCTTTTTATTATGGACTCCTTTTAAAAAAATAATTTTTGCGGATATTTTTAATTAAATATCCGTTTTTTATTGACAAAAATATATTAAATGTTATAATAATATAACTGTATTTCATTGTATTTTTCTTTATTTCCTCTGTCGGGGTAGTAGGTTTTTTATAAAAATCTACTACTTTTTTATATTTTTGTAAAAAATATATTGACATTTTTAATTTAAGTGATATTATTTATATGGAGTTTAACTATGATAGACGAATTTGAAAAAGCAGTAAATGCAAATGTTTATATGTTTGCCTCTTGGAAAGCAAGAGAAGTTTATTACAAGAATATTGAGAGGTCAAAACCTAAAACTCTGTCGTGGTTTAATAAGCACTACGGAATTGAGTTTTGTGTATTTGAGCAGCTGCAAGGTAAGGGGCGGCAAAAAGCGTGTATTAGATGCAACAACTCTTTTCTGCGGCTGAGGAAAAACGGCGGTGATTGGGTATATGATGATGAACTCGACGACGACGAACTTGACTATGGTGTGATTTATCCTGTATGGTGATTGATATGTTATTTTTGACTAAGAAAGAAAAACAGGCAATTCAAGAGATGAGAGAGAAAGAGCGTAAGGCTCTTGAAGAAGATAAGGCTCGGTTAGAGGGTGGTATTGATGTTGCTATTCTTCAAACTATGATTGACCGTGCAGAAAGCAATCCGGGACTTTGTGTTGAAATTCACACAGGCAAAGGAGACCACATTCTGATTAAGTCCAACGAACAGTTTGTGAATGGCAGAAAGACAAGGAGTTACAGTGACAGACCTTGAATATAACGACTCATTAGAGGGTAGAATTTATCATACTGCATTAAAGGCTGATGTGCAGAACTCTATCAAAAGAGCGATGATGAAACATAAAGACGGCAAGCCGTATTATGAAACATTCCTCGAAAATTATTTTGAGATGGCACATCGTCGCCCTGAAAGTGCTGCCGCCAAAACTGTTGCGGAAACAATTCTGTCTGATGAATTATTGTCACGGCTTGACACGCAAGTCGAAAAACAGGTCGCTCGTAATATGGAGTTTATGCAGTATCGACTGTATAAGACTTTGTTTGACAAGCAGCGTGAAGTCCTTATGGATAATGATATTCGACACAAGTGTGTTATATGTGGTCGTCGTTCGGGTAAGACTGAGTTGGCTGTTCGTTTGTTGCTTAATACTTGTGTTATTCCGAATTCGCCTTGTTTCTATGTAAATCTTACATTCGATAACGGTATAAGACAGATATGGGCTAAACTTATTGAAATGGCTGATATGATAGGCTTGACACAGGAGAGTGCATCTTCTGCTACAGGATTTATCAAGTTTAATAATGGCTCTTCAATACAAGTTCGTGGTAATAACAACATACAGGAGATTGAGAAGTTCCGAGGTTTCTCCGCACGGCTTATCATAATTGATGAGTGTCAGTCACAGAAAAACTTGAATTATATGATTAACGAAGTTCTTACACCTCTTATGTTTGACTATGAGGACTCTGTTCTTGTTATGCAGGGAACACCGCCGAGAAATCCGCATAATCTGTTTGAAGAAACATTTGTTAAATATTCAGCCGGTAATATTAAAGGCTCTAAGTCTTATCATTGGAATATGCTTGATAACCCGTGGATACCGAGCCCTGAATATGAGTTAAAAGAATTGTGTGCAAGAAAAGGTTTAAAGATGGACTCCGCACTTATTCGCCGTGAATATTTAGGAGAGGTCGGAGTTTACGATACAGAGGCACTTGTATTTAAAGGTTATCAGACTTATAAACATTCTGTCAATCTTGAAGATATGGAAAAGCCGAAAGACTACACAAACGACATACCACAAGACTTTGTGCCTACTCATATCTTTATCGGTAATGACTACGGTTGGGCTGCGTCCAATGCGGTTATCGGTCTTGCTGCCGATTGTCTGCATAAAAAGTGTTATGTGTTCTATGAGCATAAGTTTAACAAGGCAACTGTAACACAGATTGTTGACAGTAACAAGATTGCTATTGAGGCTGGTCGCCGTATGCTTATGCGTGGTGCTGATAACTTCATTGACAATATCTGTATATATGGTGATACATCTGACAACAGTATTATCTATGAAATGCAGCAAACATACAATCTTCCGGCATCTAAGTGTTATAAATATAACCGTGATATTGCTATTGAACAGATGGCTGAGGAAATGAGAACAGGAAGATTTATGTTGCCTTGCGGCGGAGCATTGGCACTTGAATGTGACAGGACAATGTATAAGCGTGATGCTAATGATATTATGTTAAATGAGATTGATGATGATATGTTCCACCCTGACGGAATGTTTGCTTTGCTGTATGCAAGCAGACAATACTTCTATGAAATAGGAGACCCGAACGGTGGTGAGGCAAGTGAATTATAGGAGGTAGTATGTCAACATCTAATTTAGGAATTATAAAATCAGAGGATAATCCTTTGAAAGGCACAAGAGTTCAGTTGAATACAGGCAGTTGGTTTATCGCCGAGAGTTCGGCTGTTTCAAAATCAAAGATTGAAAACAATAAAACACAGACAATTACAGAAAATGGGGAGGGGATTGAGATAACTCCATCAAGCGGTAAAGACGCTATGGAAAAAGTAACATTAACTGTAAATGTTCCTACAGGCGGTGTAACTCCGCCGGAATGGTTCACGAACGGTAAAGACAGTGTACCGCCTGATACGCTCGATTATGTTTTATTTTGCGGATACGACTTGCAGTTTGATACATATTACCTACTTAAAGAGCCTGACGGAACTAAAACACTCGCAGAATTATCAGAATATACAATCACTTCTGCAAGTTTTCTATGCTATATACCTTCATCGAGCGGTGATATTCCGTGTTTTGATGTTGAAGTTGAAAGCGAGCCTTAAATACTAAAATATATTTATAAAAACAGGAGCATAATATGATAGATAACACAAACAGAGATATACGAAGATTTGAGACTGACGGAGACGGCAATACCACAAGAGTATTGTTGAATACAGATGAGCCGTTAGGATTATTAGAGGGCGACCTACAAGCACAAATTGATGCTTTAACAGAAAGATTAAATTCTATTGTAGGATTAGACAATGTTGTAAAGATAACTCACGGAGGAACAGGGCAGACAGGAACAGTCGCTGCTATGGAGGCATTAACGACAGGTCTTGGCACAGATATGTTTTCAAGCGATTACGCAAAGTTTCTTTTGAAAAGAGTTGATGGAGCAGTCGTTTTACAAACAATAGAAGAAGTTATTGATATTTTAGATGGTCTAAAAGCAAGCAATAATCTATCTGACCTTTCTAATACACTCACAGGATTACAAAATTTATATCATAATGTTCCCGAGGCGGCAACACAAGGCGGTATTCCATTAAAGAATTGGTTTGATTCTCTGCGTGTTATGCTCGGTCATAGAGTTTCAGAGGGTGGAGGCAGTTATAGAACAGAACCCAATTATTATGTTTTAAAAGATTTGGTTGATAATTATTTGTCGGAATATTTTTTAATGAAGTCAAATAATTTATCTGAATTATCAAGTGCAAATGACGCAATAAAAAACTTATTAAGCGAGGCTCAGTCTTTGTCATCACAGATTGCGAATGGTGACGAAATTATGATTGATAATGCCGGAATGCCGCCTTCTTCACCTCGTACCGGCGGCAAGATTACATTATTGCAGTTGTTTAATTATATTCTTGATGGTCTCAATACCGAATACGGTATGACGAAAGACTCACAGACAAATCTGTATGAGTTTACAGGCAATGCTGCGACTGCTGATACAGCAACCAGTTCACTCGGATTATCAATGAGTGGCGGTTCTGTAAATATGGCATTAAAAGCTGCCGTATCTCCATTGCAAACATTGTCAGGAGATGGAACCGTTGTGTTTTCATCAAGCAATGACGATTTTGGAACGGAAGATGTAATACTTGGTTTTGGGATAGTTGTCGATGGTGCTGGTGGAGCAGTAATAAATTCATTTACTCAGGAAAGAGTTCAATCAGCACAAAGTGCTGGTAGTCTTACTGTAACTGTAAATGTAACAGGAAACACTGTTGGAATGGGAAATCCAAGTAGTTTCTATGTTTATTGTTATTATTTGCACGATTTGAATAGTTAATTATGATACCGCAGTCATTAGATATAGGTCAGATACAAGCGGCATTCATTGAAATAAATTCTCCATGTGTGCCGCAATCTGTTGACTTGCAACAAATACAAACGGCATTTATAGCGTCACAATGTAATGTTGTTCCTCAGTCATTGGATATAGGACAAATACAAACTGCGTTTATCAATGCGAAAGGATAGTATATGAATACAAACAGAGATATTAAAAGATATTGGACTCCTGAAAACACGACTGAAGAAAAACAGACAAGAGGTATTATTTTAAATACAGATGAAGTTCTTTTTAATGTTGATGACCTCGAAGACAGAATATCTGAAATAGAGAATTTTTTAAGAACGGCTTTTGATGGTTCTGTATTAAAAGAGGCTTTTGGCGGAACAGATAACTCACAATGGGTTGATTTTCTCGAAGATTTATCAGTAAGATTGAATAATGCTGTTCTTACACAAAATGATGATAATTCATATCTGTTTGTTGGGAATACAAATAATAGCGGAAAGTTCAATTTTTCTTCGTTATGGAATTGGATTGTTTCAAAATTATCTTCTGTTTTTGGTTTAGTTAGAAATAATGAAACAGGAAAAGTTACATTGTCTGCTGATATTACAGGAGATGTTACAGGAAATGTTACAGGAGATGTTACAGGTAATGCCGGCACCGCTACTCTTGCAGATATGGCTGAAAAGGTTTGTATATCTACATCTTCATCAAATGCTAATTTTCTACTTGCAAGTATAGATAATGACGCAATAGTAAACGGAGAAACACCTAAAAGGGTATCTCTTAAATTTAATGAAACAACAAAAGAATTATCAAGTGGAGATAAAGTATTTGCGTCTCTTGAAGATGTAAATAGTATCACTGCTAAATATATCACATCTTCTGTTGATGGTGCAGCCTTTGCAGATGAGGCAGCATTACAAGGAACATTGTATTATGCAGGACAAGAAATAAGCACGCAAACCACACCAGCTCTTGGTGATAATGATTATTGCATTGTTCTTGACAGTGGATTTTATCACGACCATTCTACGGCAAGATATGTATATCAAAATGGTGTATGGACTTTTCAATATAAAGTAAGTCAAGTAACACTAACACAGGCTCAGTTAGACGCATTAAATAGTGGTATAACTTCATCTGATGTTACAAAATTAAGTGGAATTGAAACAGGGGCAGAAGTAAATGTTCAGAGTGATTGGAATGAAACAGATTCTTCGGCTGATAGCTATATCAAGAATAAACCAATATTACCCTCAGTTAGTTTCACTTATGTCGTAGATACCGATAAAAAATTAGAAGATTGGGCGAACAATGTTGAGGGGAATGATTATACAAGTGTTCTGATTAGAGGGCAGCAAAGCATATCAAATTTAGGTATAAACTTGACGACTACAGGCACGAAAGTTATTGTAGGCGAGACTGGGAGTAAAATTATATCTACTAATGATAGTTCAAAATATTTGTTTCAATATGACAATGTTCCAACAACGCCGGATTATTTTATATTTAATCTTAATGTCCAAATGACTTGCCCGGGAACAGGTTCTGTTTCAGTTATATGGTATAGGTGTTCCAATCTTAAAAATTGCATTGGAGAATTAACGCAAAGCCGATATGGTCGAATCTTTGGCGATTGTACTAATATAGAAGATTGTCTGGTTGTGGATTGCGTCGGGAGTGGTTCTGGATATGGTTTTCAAAATTGTTATAGTGTTCGATACTGTAAAGTTTTAGCATCATCTAGTGTGAATACTTATCTAACGTCTTATTCATCTCCAACAGCAATCAGTGGGTATGAATGTGCAAACACCTTAGAAGGCGGTTGGAATACAACGACATAAATGAGGTGATATATGGCAAATGCAAACGCACAAACACACGACATAGATTTAGCAAGTCCTAATCTGAATTTGGATAAATACAAATTAGGTGTTTCTCAATTTGACGGATTTAATTACAGGAATAGTCCGTTTATTTCTCACGAGATAAAGAATTTATATACGAAAGATGTAAGCAAATCCAACAGCGATTGGTTTGATACAAATAATGATAGAGGAGATAAATATTATATCAGTAATGATAATAAAACACTTATAAAAAAAGATGGTCATACCGGCACAGAGACAATTATACATTCGTTTACAAATACAGTATCTATGCACCAATCTGATGTGAGAATACTTTTTATATCTAATACTTGGAAAGTATATGTTGAGGACAATACTGTTAAAATACAATTTCTTATAAAAATAGATGATGAATTGTTAGACCCTGCATTATTAGGAAATACGAGAACAGGGAACGATGAATATTACATCGTAGAAAATAATAATGCGTCTCAATGGTCGTTGTATACACTTGCTATATTTTGTATTAAATCAGACAAAAAAACATTGTATGCAGATTTTGTTTGCGTTGATACACATCAATATATAATTCCCGATACAAACATAACAGTAACAAGTGTTAGCCCAACTTTAATTACCGCGGGTCAGATAGCAGATGTTGTATGTGGGGCAGCTTATGAAAACTATATTGACACTACTCATTACACAAACCCAACAAACAGACTAATAGTAGAGTCTACATTTTTATTTGGAATAAACATAAAAATAAATACTACAAATAATTCTGATAGCTCTTATAGATTGGGTTATTTGCAAAGTTTTAGACAAAGACAAGTTTGGACAGGGGAACATACTTCTTCAAATACATATACATATAATACGATACTAAATATCTATTCTACAATAGACTCAAACCCATTGGTTGATTATGTTGCATTTGCAGCAAATAATTATTATATGATATTTGCTTGCACTCCTATTAAAAACACAAATCAAATATGCCATTGGGGATATTTAAATAAAGATTGTTTTAATAGTTTTAGCTCTTCATCAGGAACAAATTTTGTAAAAGAAAACTACATTAAAAAACCAAATTCAATAACAAACAATAACATATCAATACGATTTTATGATAAATGCAAGGCTATAACTTATGGAGAATACACAGGTGATAATGGTGTGCATACTCCATATTATATATATTCAGTAAATAATAAGTTACATTATACATATATTCCGTCTTGGTTTGGTGGCGACACAGCAATACCTGAACCAATAAAATATGGTTTTTATGATGATATTTTTGAAGCTATATATTATGGACAAACAAAAATAAAACTTGTTATATATAATGGTGTTGTTGCAAATATAGTTGTATCTCGTGACAATACAGGTTGTGTGGCTCTGTTTCCGTGGTTTTACATAGACAAATTAAACGGAATAGAATTAAAACAAGATGAAAACAAGGTTAATATATATTATGAGAAAAACAGACAATCATATTATGCCACTATTAATTTAGCTGGAACAAGTTTAGATTTTGAGGTATTTAGAAATAGATATTTATTATTTAATAGCATTGAATATTTAAACTGTTACGATGTTGTCGATAATAAATTTATGCACTATTCAGACGGAGTAATATCTATACCAATTAGTGATGAGATACTTGGTAATTGTCAGACTGCTATTGGTGAACAAAGAAATAGTTTAACAGATGTTATTTGTTACGGTGCTT
The DNA here is from genome assembly GCA_045612025.1 of Bacteroidales bacterium. Classification (GTDB taxonomy): domain Bacteria; phylum Bacteroidota; class Bacteroidia; order Bacteroidales; family F082; genus Limimorpha. The sequence goes on along the minus strand of JAZKYG010000052.1, from coordinate 25,963 downwards.
GTGCTGCTGCATATTCAGCAGCTTATGAGGCGGATAAAAATGTATTCCCAGGAATACAAACACTTCCGTTCATTTCTTTTTATCCACAAACACTTATTAACTATATCACAACAGATATTATTCCGAAAGATATTGTTTTCTCTAATGCTAAGACTTACGGTTATTATTTTTATTTAGATGATAATCAGAACGGCGACAGTTTAGTTGCATTATATTCAAGCACATTGTCTCCGAATGGAAGTATATTAGCAGGTCTTGAAATTGGAGACGCTTATCCAATAGACCAAAACGGCAATATGCTCTTACCGATACCGATAGCTACTACTTTTGACGAAAACGACATTTCTATAATAGCAAAAATAAATAAATATATTTCAATGCAACAAGTTACTATTCCACGACAAGGTGGAACTGTATATGCAATATATTATATATTACAGGCACAAGAAGAATTTGATATGTTATTTGCAATACAAAATCAATTGTTTGCTATTTCAAACAATGATATATATTCTGTTAGTTTGCAGAATAATATTTTTGTGTGGGGAAAAGTTATATGCAGTTGTAAAAATCTTGTATTCTTGTGTTCTACACCTATTTCAGCATTTTTTTGGTCTCCGTTGAATAATACTATTTATCAATTTCAAGGTGATAATTTATTTCATAGAGGTCAGACAATAGATGAGATAGATAAAATATATGTTGTAAGATATAATGTCGCTACAAATGATATTGTTATGTGTTGTGATAATTACACTATTATATTATCGGAGCAGTATGCTTACAAGATAGAAAATTATAAACAAGGAAATATATCATATCCGTATAAAGATGTGTTCTTTGGCAAAAGTTTTATTGGATTAAGAAACGATGTTGTCACAACATTTATTTCATATAGGTCTGATATAAACAATGTATCAAGCGGATATTCAAAACAAAAGATTATTGTAAAAACACAACTCTACGGACTTGACAACAATATGCTTTCCGAAACAGACTGTGTTTATATTCGTGTGTTTAACGCAGAGAATGAAACAGGTTCGCAGTCAGTAAAGGTTAGTGGATTTACTTTGACAGACACAAAAAGAGACTTAATAGAAAGAGAATATGTAATCAATCAGTCTGATTGGGACGAGAAGAAAACATATTATATTCGTTATCAGCCGACATTCCAAAAGGCTTTGGGTATTCAGATTGATATTGAAAGCACTGTGCCTATTACATATATCGGTGTAAGTAATATTCCTGATACAAAAATGATTACAAAAATATAAATTGTTGTTGACAATAGATTGAAAAGTGGTATAATTTAGGTATGTATTACAATAATTTTGGTAGTTTTAAGACAAGAGTATTTCAGTTAGCGGACTTAGTAAACTCATCTTTTATTACATATGGAGAACTAAACAACATATCAAATGATGTTTGGAGACAAGTCTATGCGGATTTGATTTTCATTGGTGATAAATACTTTTTAAAGAGAACAAACATCACAAAAAAGGTAACTCCGCTCAGCGAACTTGATAACGATAGCGATGACTTTTTCTCATTAGAGGGTATTTATGGCATAAGAAATGACATTGTCACTCCGTTTATGAGACGAAGTGGAACACAAAAATTAAGCGGTAATCTGTATGAGATAATCGGAAGAAACTTATATGTGTATAATACAGAGAACTTTGATTATATTGAAGTCCGTTACTTTGATGTTCCACCTCAATTATTTGACGATACTGATAGTCAAGGCGGAATATCTGACGGCGATACAATGACTGATATGCCTAACAATATATTTACTCAGTATCTGTGTTACAAAGTAGCAATTCAGTTAAAAATAAAGCAAGGTGCAGACGCAACAGGCTTGACTGCATTAGCAAATGAAATGTGGGAAACATACTTACAGACACTCAACAGGGACAACTTCGGTATGCCGAGAGTGCAGAATGTTTATAGTAATAGAGGGTGGAGGTAATATTATGGCTCTTGATGTTGATTACGACTATGGTGCTATCCCAGTAGTAGGACCGTTCTTAAATTACGCGACGACAATAACACGAGATGCTGAACGAAAGAAAAAAAGAAGAGCAGCAGAGGATGAATATGCGGATATACTTAAAACATATAGTGGCGAGTCAGGGCAAAAACTTGCGAAAGAAAACGCTGCACAATTAGCACAAAATCAGATGGCGGCTGCACAGTCGGCGGCTCAATCTTCTGCACGAACAAGTGGAATGGGTAAGGCTGCAAGTGCTGCATTAGGTGGACAGGCTGGTGGTCAAGCATACAGTCAAAACTTTCAACAAGGTTATCAGACTGAATTGGCAAGAAACCAACAGGCTATTGAAAACGCAAAGGCTAAACTTGATGAAATGGCAGCATTAGAGAACGAAGAATATCAAAGAAAACTTGGGCAATCGGGAGTGTTTGGCTCTTTATTTGGCGGATCAGCAGGAAGTTTTTTTGGTTCTGATGAAAGAATAAAAACATTATATTATAAAATAAAGGAGACTGAATAATGGCACCAGCAGCAGCAGCAATAGCATCAGCGATAATCGGAGCGGCAGCAAGTGCGGCACAACAGGCAAAAGCAGCACAAGACCAAAATGCACAGGCAGCGGCAGAAGATGCAGCAAAGCATAGACAAGGTGGTGTTGGTGCTGGCAGTTCAGGCGGTGGTAAAACTGCTGATGTATCCGGTAGTATTTCTTCAATCATAAAAACAATTATGGACGAGAAATTTAAAGACAAGGAAGAACAACCACAACAACCAACAGAACAATCAACAGAACAAGCAGAGACAGCAACAGAGATAACAACACAGTGAGGTGATATATGTCCGTATATAAAGATATTGATATTGGAGAAGTAAGCAAAGTTGATAGAAAAACTCCTGAGAAGAAACAGACTTTACTTGATATGTTGTCAGATGAAGATACAAAAGTCATAGAGAAAGTTTCTGTATGGGATAAAAAACCTTGCGATGATGAATGGTGGTATGATGATGATTTGCTCAAAGCATATCGTAATCTTGACAGTGTTGTTTTTTCATACAACGAAGAGGGGCAAGCATTAGACCCGACTGTAGGTGATGAGACACGCAGTGGAGTTATAGCACAACAGGTTGAGAAAGAACCGTTGTTGAGTGCAGCGGTAAAGACAGACCCAAATACAGGGTATAAAATGCTTGATATGCGACAGGTTGCAGCAAGCAATATGGCAGCAATATCAGAGATTGCCAAACAGTTGGAAGTGCTGAAAAGGCAAATGCAACAGATAACAGGCGATGGAATTAGATGTAGTGAGTAAGGAGTTAATATGTCGGATAAAAATCCATTTGATATAACAAATGAAATGAATAGAATGGGATTAAACAAAAACAATGCCGTTTCAAATGAGGAGTGGAAATCTTCTATGCAACAAATGCAAGGAACGAGTGGTGATGTTGGATATGAGCCGTCGTCTATTCCAGAAGATTATCCTGATAATGTAACGGCTGATTATACAGATGAAGATTACAAGCGAATGGAGAAAGATAAACAGCAACAAGAAAAGGCTAACAAACTAACTTTTACAGAACAAAAGGGTAAAGAGGCTCAAGATGTATCTAAGGGATTAAGAGAATTTATTAACGGCATATTGCATCCCCAAAAAAATCAAAGTCTTTCTGCTAGTCGTATAAAAGAAAAACGCAATAAAAAAACTCGTTCTGACTACGATAATTTTATTCGTGAAATGATAGACAACAAAAATACATTTATAGAAAAATTTGGTTATGATAAAACGACTCCGCCGGAAATTGTGTTTAAAATGATGATGAAACAGGCAGGAGATAACAATACAAAAGCGATAGAAGAAATAGCAAAAGATATAAAAGAGACAAATGTCGTTCACGATACACAAAAGGCTGTAAGTGAAGAGGCAAATTCGGGCGACGGCAATAGTCAAGGTGCAGTGAATAATCAACAGGCAGCAGCGACACCAACACCATCCACGCCGCCCCCTGCACCAACGACACCAACGACACCACAAAAAAAATCCGACACCGAAGATTTGACAAAAGGTGGTCTTGGTGATGGTATTCCTGAGGTTGGTTCTTTCTATACTCCCGATGTCAGAGAAGAATTAAATGCTATTGATAAATCAATGGAAAAAGAACAACAGACAGGACATAAGTTTTATTCACGGATTTTCTCTGTTCCCGAATGGTTTCCAAAAGGTCTTGATGAGTTTAGAGAGAAGAAAAGAGAACTCACGGATAAACCTGTTTATGACAAGAAAAGTGGTAAGTATATAAGAAACACAACAGGCGAAATGGCTACCGCAAAAGCCGAACAGAAAATGGCAGAAGACGCTTTGTCGGGTATGGAAAATGAATTGAGAAAGATGTATGTCGGTGTAAGTGATATACAGAAAGAGCAAAAGCAAGCTGACAAGGCTATGAAAGAAGCCGAAGAAGTTGGAAAAGAAAATTATAAAGAATATGTAAAAGATGTAATACAAGATAAAGATAGAAAGACAGAGCCTGTCTTTGTAAAAGACAAAGAAGATTTTATAAATGAGGCTAAGATTGACGCTGGATTAGCAACCTATGATCCGACGACAGGCGAGACACATTCTTACGATGAGAACAAAAAGACAACGAAAGAATTGATACAAGACCAAAAGGCAGCAATAGACGCTATTAAAAATGGCGACCTTAAAGATGCCAATGATGCTGTCAATAATCTCAAAGAAGAATATCGGGCAGCAAAGCGTAAACTCATTAAAGAAAACGCTGGAGACATCGCTCGCAATGTTTGGTTTATTATTGACCTTGTTACAACTATGAATAGAAATGCAGCAAGACTTATGCCACAGGGAAAGTATTCTCCGAACTTAGGTAACTTTGAAACTCCTGCATTATTTCAAGATTATGCAGAGCAACTAAAAAATATGAGAGACTCTTATAACGAGGCTAATAAAGAGGCAGCTGTTGGTAAAGTAAAACTTGGTCTCGAACGAGGCAGTGAGGCAAACAAAGCAATTGGCGAGTATTATAAAAATCTTGCTGACAAAGATAAAGATATATTTGACCTTTCTGTTCAGACTGAAAAAGACAGACGACAGGCTATGATTAGAATTATGGAGAATAAAGAGACAGGTAGATTTGATAATGATTTGAAAAAAGATTATATTAAATTCTATATGGATACTCATAAAAACACACAAGCAAGTTTACAACAGATGTTAAATGATATAGACTCAGTAAATACATTTATAAATAGACCACGCTGGCTTTCGGGACTTGATAAGGAACAACAACAAAATTGGTGGTATTATAATCAAGCAACATCTCCGAATACAAAAGACCAAATATTTAAAGAATTAGTTACTGATATATATAGAAGAGGAAAAGAAGAAAATAAATCAGAAGATGAAATAAAAGATGATTTAAGAAATTTTATGATTGATTTAATAAGAAATGAAGTTGCGACAACTAATGATACTGTGAAATTGGAAAGATATAAGGCAAAACTTGGTTATGTAGATGCGACAGGCAAAACAGTAGAGAATGTATGGGAAGCTCTTATTGGTAAACCTGTTAGCACTGCGGCTGACGCTGCTAATGCAGCAGCAAATGTTGTAAAGGCTATTCCATAACAAGAGGTGGGCGATAATATGAGACTGAAATATGATTTACCTATAACGCAACATAAAAAAGACTTATTCACAAAAGCAAGTCAGCAACAGACGGTGACTATGGCTCTGCAAGGTAAACTTGGCGGGGCAGTAGGTCAGCCGATGGGTGCAGATATGGGCGGTGGTGTTCCGCCACAAAATGTTGGTTGGGGGCGAGTATGAAAGATGAAAAGATTTTACGAAACATACAAGAATTAAAATCATTATGCGGAGCAAGAGACGCTAAGTATCGCCGTAATTTCCGTAAATATGCGGCTACTCCTTATGCTACTCTTGATAATCTTAGAACTCAGACCTCTATCGGTTATTATCAGATTGACGATTATTCTGCTGATGATACGGAGACACCGCCATCATTGAATGTTATTAAGTCTGTAATTGATACTCTCACAAGTAAAATTGCACAGAGTAAGGTTAGACCATTCTTTAATGTTGTTAATGGTGATTTCAAAGATATACAGGCAGCAAAACAGGCACAACAGTATTTTGATATTCTTTATGACCAACATAATGTAACACGACTTGTCGCCGAGGCATTTAAGGACTCTTGTATTTTTGATACAGGTGTAATATTTATCAATCCAAAAACAAAAGTAATATCAAAAGCACTGCCTAATCAAGTATATATTAGACCGTCAGAACGAACATACAACAAACTGACACGATGTTTTTATGAACAAAAGGATTTCCCTGTGTCTTTGTTGTCAGAAGATATTCGTAAAAAAGTAATAAGAGATGGTGTTGAGTATGTAGATTACGGACTATATTTCGATATAAACGACCACATACTTGCACACACGCTGAACGGCAGGCTTGCAAAGAAAGAAGAGTATTTAGGCGAGCAAATACCGCTTGTTTTTATATACTATGAAAATCCTGTTGTCGGTAATTCATCATCATCTGTTTGTGATATTCTTAATACTATACAAAATCAGATTGATTTAATTATGGCAAAGATTTCAGACGCTATGCAATTGACTCCGGCGAACACTATTCTTGTGCCTGATGGTTCGGGACTGAAAGCGTCAATGATTAACAACAGAATTGGTAATGTATTGACTTATAAGATGTCACCTAATATGACAAGTTCTCCTGTATCGGTTGCAACTCCGTCATTCATTGACAATCAATATTTGCAGTTATTGCAATCGTTGTTTGAAAAGGCTTATGAGTTAGTTGGTGTATCGCAGCTGTCAGCACAGAGCAAAAAGCCTGGTGGTCTTGAAAGCGGTATCGCATTATCCACAATGGAAGATGTTGAAAGCGAAAGGTTTGAAACACAGTTAAATCAAGTAATTCATTGTTATGTTGATATAGCAAAAGCGTGTATTGCAGTATTCAATCAAGAAGATGATATATTGCCGGCGAAGAACACTCGTATGCCGATGAAGTGGAAAGATATTGTAAAAGCAAGCGATATGTTTGAGATACAGTATTCTGCAGCAGATAGTCTTAGCAAAGATCCGTCTGTCAAGTTGAAACAGTTACAAGCACTTGTTCAAGCCGGTGTTGTTCCACCAAGCAGATTAGGTTCGTTTATGCAAATACCTGACTTAGAGACAGGTTATTCGTTGGCAAACAATGCTATGGACGCTGTAATGAAAACCATCAATGATTGTATCGAAAATGATATTTATGAGGTTGACTCATTTGTGCCGTTTGATTTATTGAAAGAAGAAATATTAAATACACAATTATCATTAAAAGCAGGAAATGATAAAAAGAATAAAAAAGATATTGACAAACTTACAAAATTATACGAAAATATAGAAAGTGCGTCAAGAGAGATGGCTGTAAACCAACAAGAATTACAAAACGATGTTGTTGGTGCAAGTATGATGGCTGGAGAACAAGCGAGAAACGCTGCTACTCCACCGTCAATAAAAGCACTTCAAGAGATTGCACAAGGCGGACAACCTACTGCACAACAACCGCTTGCACAGGCTGAGCAGCCACAAGGTGACATATCACAGGTTGAGAATATAAACCAAGAAGACCCAACAAATCAGAATATGAGAACTTGGGCTGGTGATACAAGCAGAGCATAGGAGGTATAAATATGGACGAAAGTCAGAGCAATCAGTTAGCGTTGAAAGATATTATTACACTACTGATGGAAAAACTTGACGCTCAGATGGGCTACACAAAGGCATTAGAGGAACGAATGAACCGAATGGAAAAGGGAGTTGTCGAGGGTTTACTCAATCCTTTGTCTGAGGCACAAGAAGAGTTTGAGTTTAATGATTGGAAAGAAACTTACGGCAAACCGTTGGAGCGTTACGAGGGAGCAACAAAGGCTATCGAGGGCGACGACTTTGATATTTACCGAGAGGCTTACAAGGGCAGCCGTCAGTTAGACGATGAAAGTCAGGGAGAGTTTATTGAGAAACTCACAAAAAATCTTGAAGAGCAGATTTTGGCATTAAGAAATGGTCTTGACTTACCGCCTAATACAGAAGTTGAAATCAAGTCTGACAGCAGTGGAGATGTCGAAGTCAAGGTTGACGGAGAGACTGTCGGAGAAAACGGAGAGGTGGTTAAAGATGAAGAAGTTGTAACAGAAAGCCCTGTTGTCGCTGAAAAGGCAGCAGAAAATGAAGTTGCAAAAGACTTCAACGAGAAGATGAATAACCCCGAAAAAGTCGAGGAAGTCGAGGAAATCGGGGAAGATGAAGAACTTGAAAAAGCATTTAACAAATACAAAGATTCAAAATGGAGGTAATTAAATGGCTATAACTTTTAGGGGTATTGATGGTGAGGGACTCACTCAATTAACTAATCTGTTGAAGATTTGGTATAAAGACGGTGTTACCAATCTTCTGTATCGAAATTCACCGTTATTGAAGATGATTAAAAAAGAGCGTGTTGAGGGTTCTGAACAGGACTTCAATGCGTTGTATGGTCGTGGTGGTGCTGTATCTGCAAACTTCGTATATGCGTCTGAGGGTGCAGCAGAGACTGTTCGTGACGCTGTTTTTAAAATCACTCCGGGACAGATTTTCTCTTGTTACACAATCACTGCAAAAGAGATTGTTGCGGCAAAGACTCAGCGTGGAGCATTTATGCCGATTGCCGGTGCTAAGATGTTTACAGCAACAGAGGCTTTCCGAAAAACGATTGCAGGTGCTTTGTATGGTATGGGCTACGGTGAATTGGCTTATGTTACAACAGCAGGGGATTCCGGAAGTGGTGTTCCGTATGTATCTCCCGACACACCTAACACTATTCTTTTCTATGATGACAATAGAAACAAAACAAATGCAAGTTCGGCTGGGAACGGAACACACGGACAGATGTATATACCGCTTGACGCTGTAATGAAAATCGATGTAAACTCACGATTGAAACTTAAAACTTCAATCTCAGGTATTGAGTCTAAGGATTCCGGCGGTGTTCTCAAAGTCACAAGAATTGGCTCTACAAAACTTATAGGTGGTGTTTACTGTAATCTTGTCGATTTTGATGTTTCAGCCGGTGGAAGTAGCCTGTGGGTAGCATCTACGACTTATGTATTGGCTCTCCGTGGTGGAACTGCCTCTGAGGGCGACGGCAAAGACCCGTGGTTCCCTGTTGGTTTGTCGGGTTGGTTACCGTATGTTGGTAAGCGTGACGGCACGGATTGGAGCAATTATATCAGTGACTCATTTATGGGTGTTACGAGAAATGTTTCCATTGAAAGACTTTCCGGACAGTTTGTTATAGAAGATGATAAAAAACCGGCTGCCGGTGGTTCTAAGACTCCGATTGCTGACACAATCCTTGCATTGATGGATATGTGCCGAACGGCTGGCTCTACGGCTGATATGATTGTTATGAACAACAAAGATTATCAGGCATTGGGTAACGAACTCACTCCGTATCAGACAGGTGTTTATTATTCTGATATTAAGAACAAAGGCAAGAACACTCCGACAATCGGTATGTCTGATATACAGGTTGGTTTCTCTACAAGTTGGCTTGACAAAGTTATTGACGATCCGTATTGCCCAAGAGGTGTTATTTACATTCTTGATAGTGAACTCACAAAATTATGGACTTATACAAATGTTGATAACAAATTACAGAATGATGGTGTTCCGGGCAACGAGCCGGGCAAACCTGATGTTATGTCAGAGCAGAGCGACTCAACTCCTGAAAAGCCTTATCAGTTGTTGCTTGAAGATTTGATGACAGTTGATCAGGGCGACGATACCGTCGATGGTGCAGCAGCACGAGTGACAATCAATTTCTTTGGTTCATTCGTATTGCTTGACCCTGCTGTAGGTGGTTCGGCAATTCTGTGTAATAAGGCAACGAATAAAGCAGTAGATGATACAACACATTATGGTTACTACGAGCCGATTGGTTCAAAACTGTATGTGCCTGCATCTTAATTAGGATATTTGATTTGGCATAGCGGGGGCGGAGAAATCCGCCCTTTTATTGAGGTTGTTATATGGCGAAGAAATTACAAGGCAAGTTATTAGCAGGAATAGCAAAGCAGCATATCTCAGACAAAATCAAGAACCGGCAAGAGTGTGTTGATGTTACGAAAGAGTTGTTTAATACAGTTGCTAAAAATAAATCACAAGAGAAAACAAAAGAGCAGAAAGTCGCTGCCGACAAAGCAAGAAGAGACGAAGCACAACATTTTGACAGAGTAAAGACAAATAGTGGTGATGGATTTAATAAAGTAAATGCAGAGACTGACGGACAGGACAAAGCAGTAGATATATCATCACGAGGGGGGCAAGCGTATAGAAAACAACCACAAGGCACACCACAACAAGAGATATTGTATAATGGAGATACGCAAGCGTGGGAGCCACAGACAGGTCATAGCGGAGTAGAGTCGTCATTCGCTGTTGCAACTGACAAATACGACCCTAACACAAAAGACTTAACCTTGACATTCAGAGGTCGGTCAAAAGAATATACATATCCGCTTGGAAGTGATGATAATTATTTACAATTTGATTATTCTCCGTCTAAAGGTTGGTGGGTTCACGGAAAAAGAAATCAAGACATAACAAGAACGCCCAACCGATTATGGGGAGAAGCACTACAAAAAAGTTTATCGGAGATACAAAAATGAAAACGGCGATTATTAGTTTAACTGTTGGAATTATCACGCTTGCAATCACAATGTTTGGTATCGTCTATAAATTTGCGAGTCAGTTTGCAGAAATGCGAACAGAACTTAAAGATTTAAAAGACGAAGTTGGGGAATTGAAGTCATTTAGATTAGATATAACAAGTAAAATATCGTCTATAAGCGAGAGTATAAAATCAATCAAAGAGACGAATGAAAGGATAGAGAACAGGATAGAGAAGTTGTTGTCGAGGTGAGTTATGGAAGATATTATAATACCAAGTTTTTCTTTTTACAGTGCATTTATTGTGCTTACTATTTTTGTAACATACGCAATAAAAAAGATAATTCGTTATAAGCCTTTATATCCTTACATACCTGTTGTTATAGGTGTGTTGTTTGGTTTTTTAATGGCTTTCTTATCTGTAGGATTTTGCAGAGATTTTGTGTTAGAGTTACTGAAATCAGCGTTTATTGTTTCAGCCGGAGCAATAGCGAGTTATGACACGATTGTGGAGAAGATAGAAAAATATTTTTCAAAGAATAAGGGGGCATAATATGATTTTAATGCTGCAAAATGACCGAAAATGGAAAGATGAAGTTATGGCAATAGATGATGAAAAGACCTATACAATCGGCGAATATGGTTGTATAATCACATCTGTATGCAATATAATCAATATGAGACGGAAATACAAGAATGATGAGAGACCTATCAATCCAAAGGATTTGAATAACAATATCATTGCAAAGAAAGGATATACGAAAGACGGTTGTATTATATGGGCTGTATTGGAAAAGATTATCAGTGCAAAGATTGACCCTTACTTTATGTTAATTGAAGAGCGAGGAAAAGAAAACCGATACAATGTTCCTAACTTCAATCAAAACGGAGTATATTATATTGCACGGCTCAACACTGATACCGGCTATCACTTCTTGCAGATGATAGGACACATTCACGACACATACATTATGTTTGATACTTATGACAATAGATTTGTATATAAGAAACAGAATGAAGTCAAGAGAATTATTGAATTAAAATTTTGATTATCCATTCTATAAATCCTTATTTTGGGCGGAGAAATCCGCCCTTTTTGTCGTTTTCTGTCATTTATGCTTTGTTAAATCGTCAAGAGTTACCCCGACAACCTGTGAGATTTTCTTTGCAGTTTTCAGTGTCGGAAGAACTTTGCCGCTTTCAATCTGTGACAGTGCTGACTTTGACATCGCACCGCCCTTTGATTTACCGCCTACTTTCTTTCCGACCTGTTCCTGTGTCAATCCCTGTTTCTTCCGTGTCTCTTTGAGAACCTTGCCATTGTAATAGTGCGGATTATCCTTACCGCCCCTACCTGTTTTGTTTAGTCTGTGTGCCATATTTTAACCTCCTATATAATTCAAAAAAATGGCTATTGCCTCTTTGGATTGGTGCTTAGATGAGACAATAGCCGAGGCAAAAAATAAGTAAAAATGATTTTACATAATTCCTATAAGTCTGTCAAGTTTTTCTTGTATTCTTGCTGCGTCTGCAAACTGTCCGGCATCATATAACGCTTTATACAAATCTTGATAATGTGCAATACTCATATACAAGAAAGACTTTCTGTCGCTTTCAAGATTTTTTTCAAGTATAACCTTTGCTCCTGTAATATAACCTTGAATTGTCTCAGTTCTCCTTATTCCCCATTCGTGTTTTATTCTCTCTTTAATTTCTCCTATCGGATTTCCCGAAACCATCCACTTATAAACTTCATTCACTCTAATATCATATTCAACTTTGCTGCCCATCAATTACCCCCTATTACATCAATAATATCTTTTATACTACAATTAGCAAATATACTATGTCTGTTGCTATATTCTATAATTTTTTCTGCTTTTTGTCTATCAAAAAATACAGAACCTGTTAAAACATCTTTTCTCTCACAATTTATTTCTTGCCAAAAATCCTCTTCGCAAGAATTTGAATTGATACAAGACAAGACTAAATTAACATCTATATCCCCTTGTTTTATTATCTCTTTCAATTCCTCTCTGCGTTCTTGCGGAAAGTCATACTCTGTTATATACTTAAACTCATTGATAAATCGTGAGTAGTCTATATCTGTCATTGACGGCACAACTATTTCTTCGGTCTCTTTCTTCTCTGAAATATCACTACTGCTAATCCAATTCTCTTTTAATGCTTTTTCAAAGTATGCGTGCGGAGATTGTATGTTGTTATGTTTTTTTATCATATCCATAAGGTATTTAATCTTATCCATAATGTAATCATATTCATAACTTCGTGCAATCTGCTCCGCTCTGTCCTGTGTATATTTTAATTTATTCACAAGAACTTGAACCGATTGTTTTTGCATATCCGACAATTCTGTTTGTTGTTGCAGCTGCGGTTGTTGTTGCGGTTGTGGCAGTGTTGCTTTTGTATCTGTCGGCAACATCTTCTGTTTCCCCCATCGCACATTTGCGGCTGCGGCAGCATTCTTCTGTTTTGAGAATTGTGCTTGTAATTCATAACTGAATAGAATATCGTTATCGAAATCCATAAGTCCGGTTTGAATGAACTTCTCAACAAACTCTCTCAACCTATCGGGAGAAATATGTAATGACCAAGCCATAGACTTTAATGATGACAATGGTATCTCACCGCCGTTCTTGTGAAGTATTTCGGTAAGTGCAACATAAATACCGTATGCCTCCCAGCCGAAAGTCATAATAACATCTTGCATTTGCGGTTTGTTATGTGTATCATTATGCCATTGAATATAGAACCACTTCTGCATTTATGTTTCCTTAAATATGTATTCAGAGTTTCGACTAACAATATATAAAAGCATTTTCTTTTTTATCATATATTCTTTTGTTTTTGCTCCCTTTACATCTTCGATTACTAAACAATTTGCATTGTTATCCCAATACACAAAGTCAGCAATATAATTTATTGCACGAATTGTCTCACCGTCTTTTGTGACGAACTTCGGCTGCAATTCAAACTTTACTTGTCGTTGTAATTCTGAAATCTCACGAGCCTTTGACAGCAATATCAATTCTTTATATCGCAACATTTCTTTTTTACTGTCAAAGACAATGCCGTCGCAAGTCCGTTGTTCTTTGTCGCTTACTCCGTATTTATTTCTTATTGATACATAATGCTCACAACAATAAGTATTCGGGTCAATATATCCAAAAGAGATATTCTTCTCACGATTGAATAAGCAACCCTGATTGTAGAACTTACAACTCACACAACATTTCTTTATTTTTTTTCTACGAAACATAAAACGAAAACCTCTCCATTGTTTCTTGTTATATAGGCATTAAATCCTGTCTCAGTTTTTATTCTTCTAAATCTTCCGCCCCTTTGATTTATTCGTGTTGCAAAAGAGTGAACTGACGCATTACCTAACATTCGCAAGAACTCGTCGAAATCATCTGTGACCTCACCGACATTTTGAATATTGTCAAAATATTCTTCGTGACTTACTCTGCGATATGCACTCGTGTCACCGCCGAACTGTTGTTTTTGATTTCTGCACACGATACAAATATCACCATTATTATCGATATAGTTATTCATATCATCTACATCATCGCAAACGACACCCAGCGGCTTACCGCACTTCTGACAGATAGGCACATAACCACTACTGATTTTCTTGTGCATTATCATTGTCTGATCCAAACTGTAAAGATAGTCCATATCTGAAACCTGTCTTAAATAAATCTTTTTCTTTGTCAGATAAAAGATTATTGAATTGTTTCTCTGTGACTTCTTGATAGTGTCGCTTTGATAACAACTCTGTCATATAATGAAACAGAGCCGTCTCCGAATATAAGTCAAGTATTTCTTCTTCTGACTTTCCCTGTAAATCTTCTTTATTCATCGCTAATAATTTATTACCGCTAAGGAAGTCTATTGTATTAACCATCTTGTCTGTTTCTTCCGACAAACCTGTTTCTCTAAGTCCTGTTTCACGATACATTTCCTCTTTAAATTCTTTTAATTCTTTATTCATTTTATATCTCCTGTTTATTTAAATGTTATTATATTGCCTATTCTATTACATAATAATGAGTCTTTTGTTGTGCTTGTATAATGTTCTTTCAAACACCAAATAGTCTTTATGTCTTCATAGTCACAACCACAATACTTGCACTTATACTCACCTTTTTCAATCTCTGCTCCACAGTGTTTACAATTCATTTCTCATACACCCCACATTCGCATACACCATTTACCCTAAATACTTTGCAAGGACATTTGGTATCATCGTTCTTATCAATCTTACAAGGGCAATAGCCATTGTTTCTTGATAATTCAAGAGTAAACTTCTTAAACTCATCATTTGTTATCTTCACTACCATTGTCCTCACCCTCTTTTTCTGTCTCTGTTTGTTTCTCTTTGCGTGCTGCCTTTAACAAGGTCTGCAAAATCAGTGTTGTTACATCGATTATCTGACTGTGCAGAGCAACCTTTTTCTGTAACTTTCTTCCGACAACGCATAAGATAATGACCGCAATAGCCACTAATGTAATGCTAATACTGTTAATTAAATTAAACATCTTTACCACCTTTATAATTATTTATAATATTTTATTTACCAATAGGTCTTGCTAATTTGAAATTAGGCACCCACAAATCAGGGTTCCAAATAATCTCATACTTATATCCCGATACTTCGTTAGGTTCTAACTGCTCCGAAAAATAAGTTATATCCTGTCTCGGCATTAGATAGTGTCTAAGATAATTGTTTTCCCCTACCTTAACAACAAGCTCAATGTCTCCATCTTCATCAATCTGTATATGAGTATAACCAATACAAGCGAATACAGTTGTCCCAAGTCGGACATTGTAGAATACTACTTTTCTGTATTCCTTAAAAGACGACTCATTCATATTCAGTTTTGGTCTTATAACTGCATACTCTGACCGATACTGTGCCGTATTGTATTCGTGCTGTTGCTGTATAGCAGCCCAATCGTTACTACAAGAACACAATATCAATGTTACAAAAACTAAAAATAATCTTTTCATTTTTTACCACCTTTATAATTCACTTAAAATAAAAATTATCACGATAACACATAAAACAAAACCTGTTATAACTTCAATCATCTTTTCGTCTTCTCTTGCAAGTCTTCAATATCACATTGAATTTTATATAAAACCTTACCTAACTCTGCGACTTCATCTCTGTATAGCTTAATATATTTCCAATTAGATTCTATTCTGTTTTCAAAATAATTTGTCCTGTCATAAGGCTCTTTCATAAGGTCACATAACTCGTCGATTTTGTCAGCAGTTGAATTAAACAAAGAGAATAACACAGCAATGCCTAAAACAACAATCAAAAAGATAGTCAAAGAGAACAGCAAGCCAGTCATAATATCTCCTTTAATATCATACATACTATTACGAATACAAGAGAAGATATACCACACCAAAAACCGATGTTCGATAATCTCTTATTCTTCTTGCAGGTTGTTTCATAATCTGCTATTTGCCCCCTGTAATAATCAATTTGTTCTGTGGCTCTGCTAACCAGTTCCTTGTAGTAATCTTTCATATTTTCACAAAATTCCCTTTTTGATAGTTCCTCAATATACATTCGTTTATAATTCTTTAACATATTTACCACCTTTGCTTAATCTTTATATATTTTATATATACTATAGCATATAGACATAATAAACAATGATACTATATAACTGATAACAGGTATCAAGATTGTTGCCAACCAACCCAAAGTAAAACTACTTATCCATATCTTACATATAATCATAATACATAACACAGGAATAGTCATTTTGTAAATAATTCTAAATATGTTTGCTATTATACCCAACATAAGCAACAAAGCCATTTTCATTGTTTTCATATTTTCTACTCCTTTTTACCAAACCAAAATAATTTATGTTTCCTTAATTCCTGAATAATATTCTTTTCTTTCTCGTCCATAGAATACTGAATAGAGAAATACGAATTATCAATTCTTCTTATAATATCTTCATATTCTGCTGTTTTCAATTTTTCTATTTGTGCCTTTAACCTTTTGTTTTCTTTTTCTAACTCATCATTAGATGAAATAAAAATTAAACAAGTAATACCTGCTGCAATAAAGAAAACAAAAAACAATATATACATAATATCATTACTACTTATCATTCTTCACCTCCAAGTCTCATATCTCTAACATATTCCATCTCGGCAAGATTTAACCTTGCCTGTTTAATTCTGTCAATTAGATTTTCTATCGGCTCATCTTTACCGCCTGTTATAACTGTTATCGGTTCAGTTTTATAGCTATCTCCGTATCCGAGTTCTTCAATAAAACTCTCCAATTCATCTGACCAATCTTTTCTATCTATCCTATCAGCATTTTTGTAGATTGCACGCTTTAAATACTTTTCAAAATCAATATTGTCTCTTCGGATACGACCAAACAAGGCAACAATACATAAAACAACATCGCATAATTCAGAAAGATAACTATCTATATCTATAGCACTATCAGCAAAAGATTGAGTAACTTCAACCACTTCACTTGCAAGATGCTTGATAATATCAATAGACATATCGTTAGGAAATCTTTTTAATGATACAAGTCTCCAATATTTTTTACTTAATTCATTCAGCGTCATTTATATACTCCTCAAAACTATTTATAATTTCATCTAAATACCATCTTGCTTTCTCACAGTCTTGTAAATAATCATCTTTCTTGCCCGACCTGCAAAGATATTTTATAACATTTCCCCTCAAAAAACCAATATATTCGTTAAATGATAACCACGCTTTTAACACTTTAATACACTCATAAGTAGTATCGCCGCCATAATGATTCGGGTGATTTATATTGTCCATTATATATGCTCCTTTATTACTTCTTTTACACTATCATATTTTATCTTGCATTTGTCAAACAAATTATCATAACATTCTTTGCATAACCCGAATTGTCTCCACTGTCTGTCCGTGTCACCACCGTCAGGGTTAAAACTTACGACATATATTTCACCGCTGCAATTATCATCATCTCTTTTGTAAATAATCTTTCCACAAAAATCACAATATTCTTTGTAAAATTCCATTATACCCTCCGTCTAAATATGTTAATAACTCTTGTCTCAATATCCACTAAGCACTTATGGCACAGTGGTATTTCATTGTCTTTTATAATCAGAATATGGCAATCACCATTACCGCATTCTACACATAACTTCTCACCTGTCTTATCTTTAATTAACCTCATTCACACTCCTTTGCCATAATCATATATAAATTTTGAATACTATCGCTTTTTGTTTTGCAATTTTCCAATAACTTATGATAACATTCATTGCAACAATAGAACACATAAGAAGACTCATTATCATAATTATCGGGAGAAAATTTTATATTAAATATTTCACCACGTTTATCTTCCTCGCTATTGCTATTCCATTCTGCTATTTTTTCACCACAAAAATCACAATAATGTTTAGTAAAATACATATCTACTCCTCAAACTCAGGTAACTCGCACCAAGCGATAACTACACCGTCCTTATTCAAATAAGGGTAGGGCTCATTATCTTCAGGGTCAGTCCAACCTTGATGTTTACAGTAACAACAATATGTTGTTGTTAATTTATTTTCTTGATAACTATAAAAAGAAATTAAAACTACCTTATGATACTCCGGCAAGTCTTGTGGATTTTTCCGTAAATCGTGCCAAATTACTACTGTCATTTTTTAATCGCTCCTTACATCAAACATTTCTCTCGCCTTGTCAAAACCTGCTTCGTATGCTTGTTCCAATAAATCGCTTACAAGGTTTAGTATCTCATTGTGATGGTCATTGATACATTCTTCTACAAATAAGTCTCTCTTGTCTCTCATTAAACTAATCTCAATAGGTTTTAATTGTATCATTCTTTTACACCTCTCAAATCAATATACGGCGATTTATGCCGTATCTGATTTATTAATTCCTTAATATATGCAGTTATCTCCACCGCCCATTGAGTGCTACTCCTCATATATTCATCGATTGTCATATCTGCCGATACATCAGCCTGTGGTATCTGCCGAATGACAATCGGAGTCGGTGCTGAATAACAACTCACCAGCAACACTGCAACGCAAACACTTGCCGCATATTTTATGTATTTTTTTAAGTATATTATTAAATGTTTCGTATGTTTTATCATTGTGTCTCCTTGTTTTTAATAACTTCAACATCTCATTTGCAGGACAAATCATTCTTCACATTCCCTTATATCTACAAGATGTATCGCATACACAGGTTTGTCTATCGCAAGGTCTGTGTCTATGCCGTCTATAATCTTTATGTAAGTTATATTTGCTTTCATATATTTGTTTGTATAACCAAGTCTTAACTTACATTCCAAAGGAATGAGAATAAACTTTACAAAATCTCCCTTTTCCCTAAGAAATAAAGTGCTACCAAATCTTTTCATTTCTTTTTGAATACGATTGTCCCAATACGGTTTGACTTCCCTGTATTCAATAGTCTTCTCGCCGCTTTTGATTTTATCATACCATTTTTTCTTCAAAATAAAAGTCAACATTTTTATTACCTCTTAATAATTACGCATAGATTCTTTTTGTTCTTTCCACCATTTTAATATTGTGCTTTTTCTGTGAATACAACCCTCTTCACCATTTGCAAAACCTCTGAAATGTTCATTATCGTTATCATATCCAAATAATCCACATATTTCGACATTTTCACTGTAATCGTAAATTGGCTTAACAGGACAGTCTTTACATCTCATTCTTCTTCCTCATCATAATAAAAGTCAGCATTCTTCACACTCTATTCTTGTTATCAATTTCTCCAATTCAATAATAATATAATCAAAAGCCTGTCCTTTTGTGTCGAACATATCAGTATCATCAATAATAATTCTTATTCTTGATATTATTTCGTTTATTTCATTCATTCTTCTTCCTTTGGCAGCTCAGGCAGATATTGCCAAGCAAGAATTTCTTTATCAGAATAGAAACGGTCTACATTGTCAGTGTATATTTCCCATCTTTTGAGTGATAAAGTAAATGCATCAGGGTAGAAAATACTACCAACATCTACCTCATCTCTACTGTGGGCCTTGATTAATACTTTGATTCCAAATCGTGGCAACTCACCCTTGCTCGGATAATGCCATCTATGATTTTTCAAAAAATCAATAGCGATATTTAATGCTTTCGTTATATAATATGCACGAGGTTCTTGACGACTATGTATCTCATTATGCTTTTCGAGAGAAGCAATTACATCATCGATAGTCATATTATGTTCTTCAAGCATATTAAGTCTCTGCTGCACGCAAGATAAATCTTTCTTTGCCTGCTCGTATCCTGCAAGAAAGGATCGTTGCATTATTATATCATCAGTCAATGGATTACCGTCATTGTCGGTATCTCCATAGTGCATAAACGCATAGTCTTTTGCAAGTTCTTCTTCTGTCATTTCACACGCTCCCGAAAATAATTATTCTCTCGTTTCGGATAACATACTCCGTATTTGCAACTTTGGCAAGTAGACATCTTCCTACAGTCAATGCAATTATAATCCCGACATCTTTCGCAGTATCTGTGAAAGAGTTTATCTTGTTGTTTTGCTTTGAGTTTGTAAATCGCTTTATCAACAATACGGCTCAACGGCGTTTCAAACACGGCAAGAATAATGACTGCTATTCCTGTCAATACAACTTCACTTATTACAAAAAACTCTATCATTCCTTACGCTCCCTTATTTTCCTAAACCAAACATCTCCGCCGTCCCATTCATACTCATCGCAAATACCACCGATACAAAAAGTGCCATTCTCTTTGACATTATGAATTCCACAATCTCTGTAACTCGCATAACTCATATACGAATGTGTGCAGTTGCCGCAATTCTTCATTCTCTCAATCTGCTTTTTCAACCGTTCGATTTCATCGATAAGTTGCCCAGCATAACTATCATTCTGTGCCATTTTTTACCTCTTATTTTAAACTCTTATTCACCTTTTCCCACACAACAAGATACTCTTTCAGAGTCTTGCTGTTCTTCACTTCCAGCAGCAGCTGGTCCTTCTCTGCGTAGATCTCGCTCTGCTTGATTGCTTCCAACTTCATCTTGTCCAATGTCTGCGACAGATAATTTCTGTCATTCTCTAAGATTGTAATTCTTTTCCTTGAATTATCAAGGAGACACGACAATATAATAACGACTATTATCAGTAACAACATAACCCATCCCAGTGCTATGTTAATAATTTGTATGATTTTCATTACTTTGCCTCATAATAACTGCCATAATAATAACAACAAGTAAGACATACCTCACTAAACTCACCGTCATAATGTTTGCAGCTGTCGCACATTGTTATATGTCCAGCGTAATCTTTATTCATCTTCTTAGTTGCTGCACATATCGGACACCCACTGCCGAGAAGATGATTATGCGGAGTCTGTGTAAACTCACCGTGTTTTCTGCATACAATCATAACAGGAATATGAGTATTGACATAAAATGTCTTTGAATAATCGTATGTGTCGCCGTGTTTTTCTTTTGCTTTCGCTATAAACTCATCGTTAGTCAATCTCTTTGGCATTATACACCTCGTTTATTTTATTCTCAATGACTTTGAGGTTAGCATACTACACCAATCATATACAGCACCGTCTTTTATTGCTTGTTTAATAGCGTTCTTATTCACTTTCGGCGGTTGTGCAATCAGATATTCAGCCGGCACAATGCTTTCATCGGGTATAGATAATGACGGCGGATTATTCGCTATCGTGCAAGTAAAACTTGCTGTAACAACCTTGCTTTCTCCGGCATATTCAAGACAATTCTGCACATAATCCTTGATATTTGTTATTTTGTTTTCAAGTGACTTCTTTCTGTCTTGTAATCTGTGTATTTCATCATCAAGAGCATCAATATCTGACTGATTATTCTTAATCATCTGACAAATACCATCAATCTTGTGTGACAAATCGTCTCTTATCTGTTCACGCTCAAATAAAAGAGCATTCTCCGCCTCAAATCTTTTATTTTCATCTTCAATATCTCCAAGTCTATCGAAATATTCCTCTAATGCTTTAATGTCGTTAGTCAATTCATATAATTTTGCCATTTTTTGCCTCCTGTTTTAATCAAAATGGTATATCATCATCATTCAATTCGACTGCACCCATATTATTCATCGCATCTGCCCACGGATTGTTATCAGATGATTGTGTTTGTTGTTGTTGCGGTTGTGTTTGTCCGTTACCTTTTGATTTTAATTCAACATCATCAGCGATAATCGAATATTCTTTATGTGTTTGACCGTCTTTATCATTGTATTCGTTTTTATCAAGACGACCAACCACCACAACAAAATCGCCTTTCTTTCCATACCGTGAAATATATTCAGCGGTTTTATTCCAACAAACGACCTTGAAAAAACTTGTCTTTTCACTCTCTCCCCACCCTGTTGTGTTACCGACTGAAAATGTCGTTAAGTATTTACCGCTATTCGTTGCTTTTACCAGTGGATTTTGTCCTAAATATCCACTGATTATGATTTTATTTATATTCATTTATTGGTCTCCCCATACACAAGTTTTCAATGTCATTCATACCGAATGAACTTTTGTTTTGTCGTGTCAGATAATCAATGCAAGCCAAATCAGCAAGCGGTTTATTCGCTTTATCATTACCTGCTAAATGATTTAGACACATCAAATCAACTAAATCGTTAAACATATTACACCCCCTGTTTGTTAGGCAAAGCATTGTATTTATCTTTCACAAGATTGTATTTCTTTATATCAAAATTACTTTCAAGTTTTTCAAGATACTTTCTCTGTTCGTCATTCATTACTTTACCGTCAAGCCATAATCCTATATCCATTTTACACATAGCAACATCATCTTGTGATAACGCCTGTGTCGGCACTGTTGCAGCCTCGTAAACATCTTTATCGGGATCGTCTTCCGTCGGTATGCAGAATGTCTGAAACATCGCATACTTATATGCGATAGACAACGCTTTGCTTGTTGCTTTGTCTCCGCTATCCATACCCTCACCAACGACCGTTACAGAGATACTGTCGCCGCTTTCGTCATAGAACTTATACTCAACCGTTGCCGTTGCGTAATTAAGACAAGAGCCTTTGCTTGTCGTCGTGCTTGTTCGTTGTATGTCCAATACTTTCGGGCAAGCAAAGACTTTGTGCTTGACCAATATCGGATGAAGTGTATTCATCACATCATCGACACCTCTGAACTTCCAGCCTTGCTGACCATTCCTTTGGTCTTTTGTAATCGCTGTCAATTCCTCTTGAATTAACAGCATTGCGTTGTAGATACTCATTTTTTTGCCTCCTGTTTTAATTAGATTTCATAATTTTCGTGTTCGTCAAGGAACTTTTCTATAATTCTTTGAAGAACTTTTGCCCTTGCGAGTCCGCTTTCCTTTGACCAAGCGTCAATTTTTTCTGTGTATTTATCATTGACGCATATTCCGTATTTCATTAACACATCACCGTATTTGTTAGTGATTTTACTTGTCAATCCCATAATTTTATACCTCCTTGATTATTTATGTCTTAAATATAACATATTATTTTTATCTTGTCAAGTATATTTTTATAATTTTTACAAAAATATTATTTTTTATAAAATATTTTCTCTTTTCGGAACAGATATGTCTGTCCGCACGAACTCTCTTTATCTACCTACACCCTGCACCCACCAATAATCTTCTTCACATTGTTGTCTATATTCTCTTGACTCTCTTATAATATCTTGTGTTTCGTCGTATAGATTGATTGCATATTCATTCAGACCGCCTGTTTTATACTCGATGTCTAATCTTTCTAAGAGATTTTGGATTTCATTGCTTTCCTCAAATTCTAATCCCTCGTTATCAGCGTCATCAGATATTACATCACCTATTTTATCGTATAAGTCATACTCAATATCAGTTGCTGAGTATTCCATATCGATATAATCATTTAATCTTGTATCATCTTCCATTAATTTTTCATAAGCAATATTAATATAGTCTTGTATTCCTTTCATTTTGTGCCCCTTTATTCTGTTTTAATCTCTGCAACCACCCAGCCGTGTGATAACATCTTGTTTATCGTTCTTGTTATGTTTTTCATATACCAACCGTCACCCGTAAGCATACCGCCCAGCATACAATCAATAAATCCATTCCACGCTACAAACCAGCTGCCATTCTCATTGATACATTTAGTTATATGTATAATATCATAGTAAAATACATCATAATATCTTCTTAATTCTACAGTCATTATATGTTTTTCATTCATTTTAATCACCTCACTAATAAATATTTCTCTTTTCGGATTGTCGTCCACGCCAACTTCATTGTTACATTGCTTTTATTATATTCGCCGCTTTTTCGAGCCTATCTGCTCTAAGATACCAGCGATAATATCTCGGAGACCACATCGCCCCCAATGACTTGACAATATCTTTTTTCTGATATGGGCAATCTATATTTAGTCCGCCTGAGCCGTTGCTCGTTGGTATGCAAGCATTTTTTATCAAGTAATTAAATATAATATCGTATGCTGTCATATCATCAGTCAATTCTTCCTCGTGTCTATCATTCAGACTTTCAGCAGGTTCTTCATTTGTTTGTCGTTCGCTTTCCACTTCATCAAGATACTTTTCAGCATCATCTATCAGCCAATCAACCGACATTATATAGTTACATATATCAACATTATATTCATTGTCGATAATATATCTACACAATGCTTTTTTAACATCTTTTTCTATTCCGCCGTCCATAGTATAACTAATTTCATAACCGACCGAGCCATATTCTATAACATCATTATAGAATGATTTTGCTTTGTATTCATCACCGTCTTTTCTGTCAAGAATTAAATCAATTATCATTTTTGCCCCCTAAATATTTATTGTTAAATTCTTCTTCAGCCAAAAGTTCTTTACTGAACCATTTATTATAAGTGTTCGGAATAATAGTTTGAACATCATAATATATCTTTTTATTTATTTTTGTTTTTATCGCTCTTTTATGTGTCGATAGTTTTATTATTACATTCATTTTTACCGCCTTTGTTAAGTGTTACTTAACTTTTTAAACTCAATAAACCTTTACCCATTCGCCGACGATTTTATAGCGTTTTATTTCACCGCTCAATCTGTTACGGCAAACATCATTTGACCATTTTTTCCAAAGAACAACAAACTCTTCTTTCGTAATCATAACACCCCCTTTATTTTCTCTTCTCGGTTAAGTGTTACTTAACTTTCATCATCTTCTTCCATTTCTTCCAACACTTCAGACAGACACTCGCCCAGCAAATAACAGCGGATAGTCACATCGGCATATTCTGAACTTTCAAGTGCCTTTGCATAGTCGCCGCCGAACTCATTTAGAGCCTCAATCAATAACTCTTTATTGCCGATAAGATTTTGCTCGGCTTCATATTCCGGAAAAGTATAAGAGCCTGAAGCATTACCTGTCACGCTATCGGCGATCCATAACTTATCATATATATCATCATAATCATCGAATGATACATAATCTTTATTATCCTTGAGCCACTCCCTAATATCGTTCTTCATCTCTTCTCTGTAATCATATCTTTCAGTCATTTTTTGCCTCCTTATGACTTCATTTTTACCTTTGTTTTTTTGCCGTTCTTCTTCTCATTTCTTGATGTTACTATAACACATTTCTCTTGTCTTGTCAAGAGTTTTTTTATAAAAAAATACAAAAAATTATTTTTTTATAAAATTATCAATAAAATCTTGCGGCATCGGGTGATATTCATATATCCCAAAATACGCTTTCGCTGTCAAAGCATCTTGATCAAATAATCGCTCAAACATATCATTTAAAGTTTTGCCTTCTTCTTCATAATTTCCAAACAAATAATGTAAATATTCGTCGAACTTCATAATGTCAAAAGTTACTTTTCCATCTAATAAAGTTAGAAGTCCATCATACATATCAGAGCAAAATCTGCTTGTGAAACCGTGTTTTTTAAAAAAATGTAGTGCTTTATTCCAATTCATTTTTTTGCCTCCTTAATTATTCTTTGTAATTATATTATACAACATATTTCTTGACTTGTCAAGTATTTTTTATAATTTTTTTGATTATTTTTAATAATTTTGCATAAATCATTTTAATAAAAGGAATTACAAATAA
>JAZKYG010000051.1:0-9064 GCA_045612025.1 Bacteroidales bacterium | reverse complement strand
AGCATGTACCATCTTGGCTCCGTCTTTGGCGATGCCGCCGCATTCGTATTGCTTTCCGACCATGAAGCCTGTGACGTTCTGCAAGAATACCAGCGGTATGTTACGCTGACAGCATAACTCTATGAAGTGTGTTGCCTTGAGAGCTGACTCAGAGAAGAGCACTCCATAGTTTGCGATGATGCCTACTGGGAATCCCATGATATGCGCGAAACCACACACTATCGTGGTCGCATAACGAGCCTTGAATTCCTGGAAACGGCTGCCGTCGACGATACGTGCTATCACCTCTCTTGGGTCGACGAGCTGACGGAGGTCGATAGGCGCGATGCCATAAAGTTCTTCCGGGTCATATAAAGGAGCTTCGATAGGAAGTATATCGAGGCGTTGTTTTTCTCTTTTTTCTAATGTCTTGAAAATGCTACGGCATATCTGCATAGCGTGGCTGTCGTTCTCTGCCAGGTGGTCAGCCACACCCGATATAGAGGTATGCATCTCTGCGCCGCCGAGTTCCTCAGCGGTGACGATCTCGCCTGTGGCGGCCTTCACCAATGGAGGCCCTGCGAGATATATGGTGCCTTGGTTTCTGACGATGATGGTCTCGTCGCTCATCGCTGGAACATACGCACCTCCAGCTGTACACATACCCATCACTATGGCAATCTGAGGTATTCCCATTGCCGACATACGAGCCTGATTGTAGAAGAAACGACCGAAGTGGTCTCTGTCAGGGAACACTGTATCCTGTTCAGGGAGGAAGGCGCCACCGCTGTCGACCATATATACGCAAGGCAGCTTATTCTCCATCGCAATCTCCTGAGCGCGAAGATGTTTCTTCACGGTGTATTGCATATAAGTACCGCCTTTAACGGTAGCGTCGTTGGCTACTATCATAGCCTCTCTGCCTTGTATGATGCCGATGCCAGTGATGATACCAGCTGAAGGGAAGTCGTTGTTATAGGTGTCGTAAGCAGCCATAGGCGACAGCTCCAAAAACGGAGTGTTCTTATCGATGAGCTGGTCGATGCGCTCGCGTGCGAGAAGCTTATGACGTTTCTTATGCTTCTCTATGGCAGCAGGGCCGCCGCCCTGCATACTGAAAGACATGCCCTCGCGATAGCGTGACATCAGTTCCATATAAGCATTCTTATTATCTTGAAACTCCTGGCTGTTAGGATTTATCTGTGACTTTAACGTTTGCACAATATAAAGTTTTTGTTATTTCTCGCAAAGATAAGAAAAATGACTAAAGGCAAAAGTCTAATGGCTAAAGATTTTTTGGACTACTACGGTTTTATTAGAATGGATTATTATAAATCAACAACAGGTCGGATGCTTAGTCCATAATAACGGTCATATCCATCACGCATAAAGATAGTTTTCGGACCAAATTCCACGCAATATGAACTAATATCATTATCAACAGGTGTCGAACTCCAATAAAATCCATATTCTTTCACAGAATTATGACTTACACAACGATAATATCCAGTCACAGGCAAAAAAATACTATTTCCATTAGGTCCAGTCACCTTATATCCTTTAACATCATTTTCGGAAATCCAGGTCCAAGTACATTTTTCTTTCAATTCTTTCAACTCTATTTGTGTAGGGATACGCCACATCTTACCCATATTAGCTGTAGCCACGTCATAATCGGCATTACCACTAATGTCAAACATTTCCTTATGAAATGTCACACTAGATTTTGTATCATAATTTTCTCTTGTACTTTTCTCTCCCCATGCAAAATGATCGCCATATTCTTCAGGTTTTTCCGCACCGACATTGCATGTCGCCCATTTCACACTCAAGCCCAAATCGACATATTTCTGGTATGAAAGTTTCTCATTCAGTTCCAGCACCTCATCTTGTTTAATCTCAACACTTTTCACTAAAGTCTCCAAACCTTCTTTCTCAAGTTTAAGTTCATGTGTTCCAACTATCAGATCTGCAATAACATTATCTGTCTTGTCATAATATTGACCATCAATATAAATATCAGCTTCAGTCGGTTCGCTACTAATAATAAGACACCCATATTTTTGTTCCAAAACCGTATATTGAACTACCATTTCATAAACGCAATAGTCACACAACGACTCCGTGAGATAATATTTACACACTCCGTAATCGGGATGCTTAATCTCGATAAAAGTAGCAGCATCTGCCGAGATATAGATACACATCTGACCATTCCTTGGTTTCTTGATAATCTGCGTTGCTCTATTTCCTCTAAACACAAATCGCAATCTCTCTTGTTCATCAATATTCTCTGTAGTAATTTTTATCAAAGCCATAGGAAGATCATTACCATCGGTATATTCTTCTTTATCTTCAATAAATTCACCATCAATACGCTTAAAAGAACCCTCTTTAACCTGAAGCTGGGAAAAAGCGTTTAAAGATATTAATGCAAATAATAAAAGTAAGACTCTTTTCATTTTCTATTTTCTATTCTCTATTATTTAGTAAAAACAGCTCTGACAGACAAACCGCAATAACGTTCCAGGCTACTTTCAATGAAACCTGCGCTATCAAAAAGCCAGTATCGTGCAGTTCTATATCCGTAAGAAACAGCAGTCCAATAATAACCACATCCACCACCATCACTATAGACACTTTCAGCATAACAGCCTGCAGCTGGCAAAAAGATGCTGTTGCCGTTTTTCTTAGATGTCACTTTGTAACCATTAACACCATTTTGCTGAGTCCACGTCCAAGTGCATAAACACTCAAGTTCCATATATTCGCGATCTGTAGGCATCCTCCATCCCTCACCCATAGTGGCTGTGGCTACATCATATTGAGCATTACCAGAAATATTTTGTCCATGGTAAGAGTATGAGTTACAGTTAGTATAAGAGTAACTTTCTTTTGCACTTATCTCGCCCCAAGCATAATATTCGCCATATTTTTCAGGCCTTTCCGCACCGACATTGCATGTCGCCCATTTCACACTCAAGCCTAAATCGACATATTTCTGGTATGAAAGTTCCTCATTCAGTTTTAACATCACACCTTGTTTAATCTCGATATCTTTCACAATTGTCTCGTAATTATCTTTTTTTAGTTTAAGCACATATGTCCCAGCCGCCAACTCCTTTATAATACAAGTTGTCTTGCCATAAGGTATGTCATCAATATAAACATCTGCTCCTGCAGGTTTGCTAATAACTGATAAAATGCCAAAATTAGACTCCGACTTTGGCTGCACATACTGCAAAACCATCTCATAGACACAATAGTCGCAGAGTTCTTCTGGAAGATAATATTTATAGGTTCCATAATCGGGATGCTCAATATCAATAAAAGTGGCTGCATCCGCCGAGATATAAATCCACATCTGCCCTACCTTTGGCTTCTTGATAATCTGTGTTGGTTTGTTGCCTACAAAAACCAGACGCATTCTCTCCTGCTCAGAGATATTCTCAGTAGAAATCTTTATCAACGCCATCGGCATATCGTTGCCGTCTGTATATTCCGCTTTATCTTCAATGACGCCGCCTGGCACATGTTTAAAAGAGCCTTCCTTAACCTGAAGCTGCGAGAAAGCGTTTAAAGATATTAATGTAAATAATACAAGTAAAATTCTCTTCATAAGCACATTTATATTGAGAAGACAAAAATAGGGAAAAAATGACTAAAGACTAAGGGCTAAAGATTTTTTATTAATATGACTAACTCCTAATTCCTAACTGAAAAGACGCATCAACATTCTTTTATTTTCAAAGGTATTGTTGATACGTCTCTACATTGGGATTTTAACATTTTTTAACTTTTTTATTTAGGAGTGATGACTTAATTTTGCAGTTAAATCAAACAACACAAAATGTCAGACCTTTATAAAAACACTTATCGTATTCCATCCGCACGTGCGCAGTGGCATGAGTATAATGGCGGTTTATATTTCATTACAATTTGTACAGATAAAAGAGAGCATTTTTTCGGAGAGATAAATGACAATAATATGATTACATCATTATTGGGCGGTCATGCTTCTTTATGTATCAAGAAAATAAATGATAAATATAATGATGTAAAAATACTTTCATTTGTAATAATGCCTAATCATGTACATTTAATAATTTTTGTCAGCGATGCTTTCAAACACAAAAACAATCAAAAAATTGAGACAAAAAGGACCGATAACGAAGATATGAGAAATATTGCGAAACGATGCGGGAGACTATCATATATCGTATCAGAATACAAAAGATATATCACGAATTACGCCAACAAATACGACATAACATTTGCCTGGCAAGATAGATTTCACGATAGAATAATAAGGAACCAAGAAGAATACATCTCAAAAATAAATTATATCGAACAAAACGTCTCAAATTGGAAAGACGATGATCTATTTTAACCATTCCCCAATGTAGAGACGTATCAATGATTCCAATAAAATCAAACACACATTGATGCGTCTCAAAAAAAATAAATTCCCGAAAAAGCAAAGACGCATCAACATTCTTTTATTTTCAAAGGTATTGTTGATACGTCTCTACAAGTGCAAATTTATGGATTGTAATTGTATAAACTAAAGGACGAGGCGGAGACCGCTGTAGTTGTCCCTGCGGTCCGGGCCGCTGATGCCACGACTCGACACACGGCATCTCCCTGCGTTGCTGAGCCAGCTACCGCCACGAAGCACGCGGCCATAGCCAGATGATGGTCCTGTAGGGTTAGTCTGCGAACCGCTGCTGTAGCTTCCTTTCCAGTCCTGACACAATTCCCAAACATTGCCACTCATATCGTATATGCCTAATTCATTGGCTTGTTTGGTCTTAACATCGTGTGTTCTATCATTGCTGTTACCATCATACCAAGCAACAACACCAACAATATCACTTCCACTATATTTATAATTCAACGATTTATCGCCTCCTCTCGCTGCATATTCCCATTCTGCCTCTGTTGGCAATCTAAAGTTCTTGCCTGTAAGCTGGTTCAATTTCTCTATGAATGTTTGGCAGTCGTTCCATGAAACTCTTTCCACAGGTCTTTGAGGGTAACCGCTGAAAGAACTTGGGTTGCTGCCCATAACAGCCTGCCAAAGTTCCTGCGTCACCTCTGTCTCGCCAATGTGATAGTCGGAAAGAGTTACAGAATGTACTGGAGATTCATGATAATCTGCATCGCTGCCTTGCTCTGAGGTTGCTCCCATTTGGAAGGTGCCGCCTTCTACGGCTATCATGGTAAAAGAAACGCCCTTAACGGTAAAGGTTTGGTTTTCGATGAATGTTAATTTAATATTTGTTTCCCCTCCGCTTTGCATTACGTTTATAGTTTCAGAGACTGTCTTTCCTTCACGTTCAGCTTTTATCTCGTGTGAGCCGTAAGAAAGATTGGTGGTTAATGGAGAAACGCCAACATAATTTCCATCAACGTAAATCTTGTCGCCAGGCTGGTCGGTTGAGATGCTTATCTCTTTTCCGGTCTGAAGTGTCTCGTTTATCGTCAAGGTCTCGCCTTCTTTAATGTTTATGTTTTTTGTTATAGGAGCGCAGCCTTGTTTAGTAAGTTTCAACTCATGTTCTCCAATCAAGATGTCGGAGATGTAGTTTGGCGTTTCACCGTAATGCTTGCCGTCAATATAGATTGTCGCTCCCATTGGAGTGCTGTTAATCTCTAATTCTCCGTTTATCGGACTTGGGGCGTCAATGCTAATGGTCTTTGTCTCGCCCAGAACAAGGTCAAGACTTTTCTTGCTTGTCCTGTGGTTTGTCTTTCTCGCTTCAAACATATGAGTTCCATCAGAAAGTCTGCCTATCCATCTGCCCTTGCCTTTATATTCGTCGTCAACGTAGATATCAGACTGAGAGTCGGTGTTTACAGTCACGTTCACGAAATTTGCAGCCATATTAAGAGTGGCATTAGTGGTTTGTCCGTCAGCCACGGTGAAAGACTGTTCTTTCATCTTGTACATATCCTTCATCACTCTTACCGTATGCGTTCCGCTTTTGAGTTTATCGGTTTTCACAGGAGACTGTCCAACGTACTCTTCATCAACGAACACTTTCGCACCTTGTTCTGGCGTTGTAGAGATATTAAGGAAACCGAAATTAGGACGCAGTTTTTTATCTATGACTGTTCTTTCATTGAGAGTAACAGTGCCGCTCTCTGTATGATACATGTTACATTTTATCATCCAAGTGTGAGATGAACCAAGCATAAAAAGCTTAGATGCCTCTTTTGTACCTAAAGGTTCATCGTCGATATAGATCGTGGCATTTTCTTGGTCCGCCTTAACGATAAAATGCACTTTCTGCTTACTTACAGCCTGTAATGTTTCATTAAGTTTCAAAGTCTCGCCTTTGGTTGTGACGAAAGTTTTCGTAAGGGTTGCATATCCCTCTTTTTCAAGTTTAAGTTCATGAGTGCCAACAGCAAGATCTGTTATGACATTATTAGTCTTTCCGTAATGTTTGCCGTCAATATAGATATCAGCATCTGCCGGTTCGCTGCTTATGGCAAGGAAACCTAATTCAGGCTGGTCATTCACATACTGCAAAACCATTTCATAAACGCAATAGTCGCAGAGTTCTTCTGGGAGATAATATTTATAGGTTCCATAGTCAGGGTGTCTGATATCGATGAAGGTGGCTGTTTCCGCTGAAATGTATATCCACATCGAGCCTGTTCTTGGTTTCTTGATGATTTGTGTCGCTCTGTTTCCTACAAAAACAAGACGCATTCTTTCCTGCTCAGAGATATTCTCAGTAGAAATCTTTATCAACGCCATAGGCAAGTCATTGCCGTCAGTGTATTCCGCTTTATTGTCGATAACGCCGCCTGGCACATATTTGAAAGAGCCTTCCTTAACCTGCAATTGAGAAAAAGCGTTTAAAGATATTAATGTAAATAATACAAGTAAAACTTTCTTCATAAGCATACCTTTATTGAAAGGACAAAGATAGAAAAAATGACTAAAGGCTAAAGATTTTTTATTAATATGACTAACTCCTAATTCCTAACTGAAAAGACGCATCAACATTCTTTTATTTTCAAAGGTATTGTTGATACGTCTCTACATACATTCCTCATTCCTCATTCCTAACTCCTAACTAAAAACAAGGTGTTCCAACAGAATCTTGACACCCAATATTATAAGAATCGCGCCTCCTGTTATCTCAGCAATCTTGCTGTAGCGTGAACCGAATATATTTCCTATCCTCACGCCTGCAAAAGAAAACAAGAATGTAGTGATACCGATAACCAATACGGAGAACCAGATATTCACTTTAAGGAATGCAAATGTAACGCCCACTGCCAAAGCATCGATGCTTGTAGCAATCGCCAGCATCAGCATAGTCTTGAATCCTGTACAACCACAAGCACACTCAGCTGTTGTCTGTTGTCCGTCGTCTGTTGACTCTTCTTCCGACAATGCCTCGCGTATCATATTGACACCTATGACAAGAAGCAATCCGAAGGCAATCCAATGGTCTATATTTGTTATGAAATGCTCAAACTGCGCTCCTAGGAAATAACCTATCAAGGGCATCAAGGCTTGGAATCCACCGAACCATAATCCGCATAACGCAGCGGTCTTAAAAGAGAATTTCTTCGTTGCAAGACCTTTGCATATCGAAACAGAAAAAGCGTCCATTGAAAGAGCGACGCTTATTGCGAGTAAAGAGATGATATCCATTTTTTGAGTTGCTGAGTTATTGAGATACCGAGTTATTAAGATACTGAGTTGCTGAGACATCTTAGTAACTTAGCATCTTAGTAACTCAAAAAGACCGATTCGGTCTTTTTTGTCGGGATGACAAGATTCGAACTTGCGGCCTCTTCGTCCCGAACGAAGCGCGCTACCGGACTGCGCTACATCCCGATTTTTTTAAATTCTAGAATCCTAGAACTCTAAAATTCTAGAATTAATTCTAAAGTTCTAGAGTTCTAAGATTCTAAAGTTTTATTTAAAGTTTATCATTAGATCCCAAAACGTTAACGATTTTATGCATATAGAGTTTTTGCATGTTGTCGCGTGCTGGGCTTAAATATTTACGTGGGTCGAATTCACTTGGTTTTTCAGCTAATGCCTTACGTACTGCTGCTGTCATAGCGAGACGGCTGTCTGAGTCGATGTTGATCTTACATACAGCTGACTTTGCTGCTTGACGGAGTTGTTCTTCTGGAATACCGACAGCTGCTACTAACTTACCTCCATATTGGTTGATAGTGTCAACGTCTTCTTGTGGCACTGATGATGAGCCGTGGAGAACGATTGGGAATCCTGGGAGTTGTTCTTCAATAGCAGCCAATACGTCGAATGCCAATGGAGGAGGAAGAAGTCTGCCTGTCTCTGGATCTACTGTGCATTGTTGTGGAGTGAATTTATATGCGCCATGTGATGTGCCGATAGAGATTGCCAATGAGTCGCAGCCTGTCTTTGTAACGAAGTCAACAACTTCTTCTGGTTTTGTATAGTGGCTTTCTTCTGCGCTTACTTCGTCTTCAACGCCTGCTAAAACGCCGAGTTCGCCTTCTACTGTGACATCGAATTGATGTGCGTATTCAACGACTTTCTTTGTCAAAGCTACGTTTTCTTCGTATGGAAGATGTGAGCCGTCAATCATGACTGATGAGAAGCCCATGTCGATGCATGACTTGCATGTTTCGAAGCTGTCACCGTGGTCGAGGTGAAGAACGATTTCTGGTTTTTCACATCCTAATTCTTTTGCGTAAGCTACAGCGCCTTCTGCCATGTAACGAAGCAATGTCTGGTTTGCATAGTCGCGTGCGCCTTTAGACACTTGCAAGATAACAGGTGATTTTGTTTCAACAGCAGCCTTGATGATAGCTTGAAGTTGTTCCATATTATTGAAGTTAAATGCTGGGATAGCATAACCACCTTTAACAGCCTTCGCGAACATATCACGAGTGTTAACAAGTCCTAAAGTTTTGTAATTTATCATAGTATATTATTTTTTAATTGTTAATATTTCGTTTTTACTTTGACTATTGACTATTGACCATTGGCTTTTAGGTCAATGGCCAACAGTCAACGGGCAACGGTTAATTCCGTTTGCTTCGTATCTTAGATATTCTATCC
>JAZKYG010000050.1:0-2265 GCA_045612025.1 Bacteroidales bacterium | reverse complement strand
TTACGAATCAAATGGCTCTGTCTATTTCGACATTGAAAAATATAACAAAGACTTCCGCTATGGTATCCTTTCAGGACGTAATGTGGAAGAACTTCTTAACAACACTCGCGAACTCGCTGGTCAGCTCGAGAAGAGAAACGGTGCCGACTTCGCATTGTGGAAGAAGGCTGAACCAAAACACATCATGCGCTGGAACTCACCATGGGGCGAAGGCTTCCCTGGATGGCACGCTGAATGTTCTGCAATGAGCTGCAAATACCTCGGTGAACAATTCGACATCCACGGCGGCGGTATGGACCTTTTGTTCCCTCACCACGAATCTGAAATAGCTCAGTCAATGGCATTCAATGGCGGCAAACAACCAGTCAAATATTGGATGCACAACAATATGATTACTCTCAACGGTCAGAAAATGGGTAAGTCTCTTGGCAATGCGATGTCACTCGAAGACTTCTTCGCTGGCAACCATGCACTCTTGGAACGCCCTTATCCACCTATGACAATACGTTTCTTCGTACTTCAGGCTCAATATCGCAGCACTGTTGACTTCTCTAACGAAGCATTGCAGGCAGCAGAAAAAGGCTACAAACGTTTGATGGAAGCTGTTAAGATCGCTAATACACTCGTTGCAACAGAAGGTGCTGAAGACCTCGGCGTACAAAAGATCATGGACGCTTGCTACGAAGCAATGAACGACGACTTCAACAGCCCTATCGTTATTGCAAATCTCTTCGAAGCCGTTAGAATGGTCAACACTGTGAAAGACGGCAACGCTAAGATAAATGCTCAAGAATTAGAACTGTTAAAACAATTGTTCCAATCATTCGTATTTGACATCTTAGGTTTGTTAGATACAGAAGCAGGCGGCGATGACGGTTTGGTCGACGGTTTGATGGAGACAATCATCGACATCAGAAAAGAAGCACGCGCTAAGAAAGACTGGGCAACCAGCGACATCATTCGCGACAAACTCGCTTCTTTAGATATAGTCTTGAAAGACGGAAAAGAAGGAACAACTTGGAGCAAGAAGTAAAATATAAAAACTCAGAAACTCAGAATCTCAAAAACTCAGAAACTTAAAATATCAAAACCTCAGAACTTCAAAATTATTTTGAGATTCTGAGGTTTTTAATTTCTGAAGTTTTATCAAAACTCCTAATTCTCAAAACTTCACCATTAACCCAATGCCGTTTTCTGTAGCGCCGAAGTTTAACGTTATATCAGATGATGTTTTCGGATTGTAGTTTTCAACTACTTCATTAAGATTATTATTACTGCATATAGTCAGTATTGTTGACGGTATTGCAAAGGTGACGGTACTTAATGACAATACAATACCGCCAGCATAGAATATTGCGTATGCCAATCCATTGCTGAATTCTTCAGAATTGTTGTTGGCAGGTGTGTTTTTTGTTTTATGAGCCATTATAAAACTTGCTGATGCCAAAGCAGCGCTGCTTCCTGTGAAATACCATAATGGTATTGATGCAATATGCTGTCCTCTGCCTCTTATATATGTACGGTATGATTCTTCATCTAGGAGCAGTTTCAAATCTTTCTTATGAATCTTTTTGCTGGTTTCTGTATTGACTATTTTGCCGTAGCGTTTTTCAATAGTGTTGATGTCGTCTGATAGACTCTGTGAAGAAGCAACTAAGCTTACAAATAAGAATCCGATAATGAATAATAGTTTTTTCATAGTAGTTTATTTTTGTAGTATGCAAAGTTGATGATTATTTTTTTTAAAAACAAGAGGTTTTTTGTTAGGAATTAAGAGTATTTGTAGAGACGTTACTCCTGTGGCGTCTATTGACTATGAATTGTTTTTAAGTGTTTATTAGTGCTTATTTGTGGATGATTTTTTACTAGT
This sequence comes from Bacteroidales bacterium, assembly GCA_045612025.1. Taxonomy (GTDB): domain Bacteria; phylum Bacteroidota; class Bacteroidia; order Bacteroidales; family F082; genus Limimorpha. Next base: position 395 of record JAZKYG010000050.1, on the reverse strand, counting down.
GGATACAAAAAATCCCGACTCATTTCTGAATCGGGACTTTTTATCTATAGCCAATGGCCAGAGGCCAAAAGCTAAAATCCAATATCTTATCCTAATTTAATGCGGTTGAAAGCTGTAACTGTAGCTTCTTTATCGCTAGCTTGGATATATTCGCGAACTGTTTTAGGGTCAGCGATGAGTGATATTTGATCGAGTAAGCAGTTTTCTTTGAAGAATTTAGCGAGGCGGCCTTTAGCGATGTTTTCAAGCATTGCTGTGTTGAGGTTGCCAGCTTTTTCTGCAGCGACTTGTTCTTTAATTTCGCGAGCCTTAGCAGCGTCTTCTTCTGTGATCCAACCTTTAGCCATGTTTGAGTTGATGTGGTCATCACTGTCAACGTGAGCTGGGTTGATACC
>JAZKYG010000049.1:0-8652 GCA_045612025.1 Bacteroidales bacterium | reverse complement strand
CTTTTTCTGTTAATGCTCTGAATCCTCTAACAGCAGCGCGCATTGCTCTAGCATAGAAGCGATTGCGTAAACGTCTTTTTTCTGTCTGACGGATTCTTTTGAGTGATGATTTGTGATTTGCCATATCTATATTTATTTTTTTATAAATTCTATACCATTATTCGGGGTGCAAAAATAGTTATTTTATCGTTACGAATTACATTTTTTAATGAAAAAATTATCTTTTTTTTAAAATATTTTTTTTACACCTTATCTTGTTGAATTACACGTGTTTCTGAATTGTCACCTTTGTTGATGATACTGTCGATAGTCACATTGACAAAGGTGTTTTTTTCTAAATTCTTTCCTTTGAGTTGCATAGGAATATAGTTTTCGCCATATCCTAATGCAATTCCATCAGAATTAATGCGTTCAATAAGCATTTTCTGTTCTTTGCCAAGCATCTGTCCGAAATATTTTTTCTTGTTTTCTGCAGAGATCTGTCTTATGACAGCGCTACGTTCGGTTTTAATCTTTTCCGGAACCTGATTTGGCATCGTTGCGGCTTTAGTGCCATTTCGGATAGAATACTTGAATGTGTGTATGTGACTGAAACCTATTGTTCTGCACATTTCTGCACTTTCCCAAAAGTCTTCTTCTGTCTCTCCTGGGAAACCGACAATTAGGTCGGTGGTTATGTTGAAGTCTGGAATGACAGTCTTGATTCTTTCGCACATATGTCTGAAGTCTGCGGCTGTGTAATGACGGCGCATTGCTTTTAAAGTGTTTTCGGCACCGCTTTGTAAACAGATATGCATATGTGGCGCTAATTTTTCATTTTCAAAGAGATGCAAGAATCTTTCACTGAAGTTGTCAGGTTCGATGGATGAAATTCTTAATCTGAAATCACCGTCAATCTTTAAAATGTTTTCTATCAAGGTCTCGAAGTTGACATCTTGATATTGGTAGCGTCCCATATTTACGCCAGTCAAAACGACTTCTTTGAATCCGTGGTCGACGACTTTTCTGATGTTGTCGTAGATGTCTTTGTCGTTGCGGCTTGTAGCCCTGCCTCTTACCATAGGAATTAAACAATAAGAACAGAAATTGTTGCATCCGTCATGAATCTTTATAAGACTTCTGGTATGGAAAGTGTCGAATGCTGGCTGATAGCCGAATAAATCGATGTCTAATCCTTCTGGGTCAAGAGACTCGCCTTTGAAATGTTTGTCGATAATTGTGAAAAGTGCGTATTTCCTTTCGTTGTCGATGGCATAGTCAACGGTCTTTTTTTCTAACAACTCGTTCTTTCTATGATTGACCATGCAACCTGTTGCAACGATAAGACTGTTAGGATGCTGTCTTCTAATCTGATGTAAGGCCTGACGACATTTCTGGTCGCTTTGGTTCGTGACGGTGCAAGTGTTTACCACGAATACATCGGCATCGTCAGATGTTTCTACGATATCATAACCTGCTTCTTTGAAACGAGATGCTAGGGCGTCTGTTTCATAAAGGTTTACTCTACATCCTAATGTCTTAAACGCTATCTTCATTCTGTGACGAGATTTCCTTCTATTGATAATGGTGTTGCGGATGTTACTTCGACCTTAACGATCTTGCCTATGAGGTTCCTGTCGTTTGATTTGAAGCGGATAACAATCTTGCCTTCTGTGTAACCGGTGAGATATGCCTTGTTTCTATCGAAACCGTTCACGATGACTTTCAATGTCTTTCCAACAAGTCCTTGGTTATAAACCAAAGAGTGTTTCATTAACTCGTCGGTGAGTATGTGGTAACGTTTTTTCTTTACTGATTTAGGAACGTCATCAGCCCATGTTGAAGCGACAGCTCCTGGACGTACGCTGTATTGTGCGATGTATGCCATGTTGTATTTGAATTCTTCCATGGCTTTTCTTGAGTTCTCGAATTCTTCTTCAGTCTCGCCAGTGAAACCTACGATAATGTCAGTGAAGATTGTTGCTTCTGGAAGTAATCTTCTGATAGTATGAATGATATGACGATAGTCGTCGATGGTGTGTTTTCTGTTCATACGGTCAAGCATTGCGTTGTCGCCTGACTGTATTGGAAGATGTATTTGTTTAGCGAGACATCTATATTGAGAAATGACTTCAATCACTTCATCGCTCATGTCGCGTGGATGAGGAGAGGTGAAGTAAACCCAGAATTCTTTATCTACGCTGTTGCCGTATTCTCCGATTCTGCGTAAAAGTTCTGCGAAGTTTATCTCTTCCCCTTTCTTGTCTAAACCATACGAATTGACGTTTTGTCCGAGCAAGGTGATTATCTTATAGTCTTTTTGTACTAACTCTTTTAATTCTGTTAGAATCTCTTCTGATTTGCGAGATACTTCGCGGCCTCTGGTGTAAGGAACAGCGCAATATGTGCAGAATTTGTTACATCCGTTTTGGATAGGGATGAAAGCTTCGAATTCTGATATATGATCTGGTTCGATAACCCAGAATCTGTCCATATTGGCAGATGGGTTTATCTTGTCTTTCTTGTTGAAAAGAGGAACTAACGGTCTTTGAATGTTGACTATTGGTTGTTGGCTGTTGGTTGTTAGCTGTTGACCTGTAGGAACGACGATTCCGTATTGACGAATCATGTCTGGTAAGTCAGGGAGGTCGTTCATTGTGAACACCAAGTCGAATAATTTCAAGAAGCGTTCTCTGTCAGCTGGGAGAATACAACCTGAAACGAAGGTGATGCAGTTTTTGCGGTCCTTCATTTCGTTCCATTTCATGATGCGGCTGTAAACCTTGTCGATGCCTTTTTGTCGAACAGAGCAAGCAATGATACCTAATATTGTTGCTTCGTCTTCGTTTTCTGTAGGCGTAAAGCCCATACCTTGTAATATAGTTTTAACACGTTCAGTGTCACTTTGATTCATCTGACATCCTAATGGAAGGAGGAAGTATTTCATCTATTCTGTAATTTAAAATTGTTAGTTTGCAAAGATAAGAAAAAAGTCGACAAGTCTACAAGGCAACAAGACTGCAAGTTTTGCGTAAATTAATACTTGTCGTCATATAGTCTTGTTGTCTTAGTAAATAAGACTTATAATATCTTTTATGATATTGTTGTCGGAAGATGGAACTTCTGTTAGGCTGGAGTTTTTGAGCAATTCGATGGCAGCTTCAATTGAAGCAGGTTCCAGACTGTCAGAAGCGATGTTGATGTCTTTTATGATACCTTTGTCTTCGTCGATGTCTAGGTCTATGTCAATGCTTCCCCAGTCGAATGTTGCACTTTTCTTGGTGTGGAATTCTTTCCATTTGCCGAAGAGGTATTCTTCACTTCCGATATGTTGGCTTAATCTTATGGCGTCTTCGTTGCATAAGTCGTCGAAGTTTATTACTGTAGCTGTGTTTTGATAAACATCTTCGAAGGCTTTGATGAGATGTGGGATGATGTTTTCTGAAGTTATGTCTGCCACTTCTGAAAGGTTTATCACTCTGCTTGCTACGGACTTGACGCCGTGTTTATGGAGTTTCGCTGGTTTTACCTTAAGGTACTTTTGCAAGCGTTCTCCATCAGTTTTTATTAAGATCGTTCCGTGGTGCAGTCCTTGATGTTTTGTCTTGGCGAAAGCGTTGCCGGAGAATTTACGTCCTTGATAGGTGATGTCGTTTCTGCCGCTTACTTCCGTCTCAAGATTGAAGTTAAGCAAGGCTTTTTGGATGACTTGCATTTGTCGTTTGACATCATAGATGTCTTTGTCTGCAACAAAAGAGAAGTTGAGGTTTCCTAAATCGTGATATACTGCACCTCCACCTGTTCTTCTTCTTGCGAGAAAACCACCTTCGTTTAGCAGTGATTCAACGTCGCATTCGCTGTATGGATTCTGATTGGTTCCTATGACGACGGTTTGCTTGTTTTTCCATAAGAAAAGACTTATGGTATTTGGAAGGAAGTTGTCAAGAAGATTGCTTTCAACGGCTAGGTTTATATAAGGGTTGTATTGGTTTCCTATTATGATTTGTAGTTTGGTCTTTTCTGTAGTTGTCATTTTAGTTATTTCTTTAAAGGATTCTCTATGATATAGCCTATGTTTAGGAAAGCTCCAGCATTTACATTACGTCCTTGGTCTTTCGTTACATTGGTTAATCCCAGGAAATATCTGAATTCAATGAAAATGTTGTTGAATGAGCTTTGTCCAAGATCGCGTGTAAATACGCCGAACGCTAATCCGAACTCGAAAGGGTTGTATGTTCCTTTTTCGAATTTTGTTATGTTGGATGTGGTGTTTCCTATTTTTGACTTGTCCTTTCCGCTGAGGCAGAAGTTGAAGGAAGGTCCTATTTCTAGTCCGATTAGGTCTTTGATGGAATATTGGTAAAGGATAGGAATGTCGATATAGTATAATGATGTGGAATGGTAGATTTTAAGATGGTTGTATTGGTCGTCTATGATTTTTGAGAATTGTTGTCCTTTGGTTGAGAATTTGACGTTGGCCACTATGCTCGTGTTAGGGTCTAATTTGTATTGAGCAATACCGCCAATGTTGAATCCAACCTTAAGACCGCCATCATCGTTTTTTGTAGAGATGGTGTTCATGTTCAGTCCGCCAGTAAAACCGTATAATAAGTCTTGTGATTGTGAATTAGTGCTTGAGAAGATAATTGTCAAAAATGAAATCAAAAGAGAGATAAGTCTCTTTTTTTTAGAAATGTGTTTTATTGATAAAAGATTTACCATAAGCACTAAAAAAGCCACTCGAAATTTGAGTGGCTCTATGATTTTTTATTTGTAGTCTCTAGGGGATTTGAACCCCTGTTACCAGGATGAAAACCTGACGTCCTGACCAGACTAGACGAAGAGACCGCCCATTAAATGACCACTTTTTAAAGTAGTGGTGAACTTTTGTAGTCTCTAGGGGATTTGAACCCCTGTTACCAGGATGAAAACCTGACGTCCTGACCAGACTAGACGAAGAGACCGCCGTGTTTTGTGATTGCAAAAGTACACATTTTTTGATTACACGCAACTAAAAAATAAACTTTTTTATAAATATTTTTTATTTGTGTAATTGTCAATGATTTATAATTAAAAACAGAGCGAAAAAATTAACTTTTTTCGCTCTGTTCCTATCTTTTTATTCTGTGTTTATATCTTGTCAGAACTAAAAATATCACAAATCATAAATTATTCGAATGTGAATGACAATTGGAATGTCTTATTTTTTAATTTGTCGAAACTGTTTGTGAGTGGTGTTTGGTTCTCTGGATCTATCAAATCGCGTAATCCGTAACTCATTTTTATTTCTATGCCGAATTTGAATTCACCTGTGTAGAAGTCAAAACCAGTGCCTATTTCTGGAGCAAAGTCATATCGTCTTAATTTTATGTCGAATTTCTTCGCAGTGAAATTGATTTTGTTGTTTGCGCCAAATATTATATAAGCAGCAGTGTTGTTGTATCTTTTGGATCTGTATTTGAATTGTAAAGGAAATTCAACGTAAACATTGTGAATGGAAAATGTCTGTTTGAATTCTTTTTCTAATGATTTGCCTTTATATGTAATGCTTGTTTCTCCCCAGCTGATGGTAGGTATAAGTCTTAAGTCGAAATATTTTGCAAGACGAAGGTTGCCTACAACGCCGACAGACATTCCGAATGGCAATGATTGTGAGATGTCGTTGATTGTATAATCGTTATCTTTGCTTAGATCGTTGTTGAGTTGGTCAAAATAAGCGCTTCCTTCTTCTCCGTCATGAAGCTTGTTTTGGAAGTCTGCAACGAACTCCGGAGAAAACCACATTTGGTTATAACCTATAATATATCCGAAGTGATAAGGTTCGTTATCATATAGCGGCATATTTAAAGGTCTGTTATTCTGTGCGTTTAACATCTCTGGCATCATGCATGATATAAAGCAGATGCAAATAAAAATCCTGGCTATTATTTTTCTCATAAACAAAAAACGAGTTGGATGCTCTTTTATTATTGTAGGTTGTATTTTTTACTTTCTTCCAGTAAGCGTTCTTTATTAATAGGTACAGCACCGATTTCTTCGCAGACGAGACCGCCGGCAAGGTTGGATAGGGCTGCTATATTATATGCGTCTTCTTTGCATACCAAACATAACATCGCCACACTCAAAACAGTGTCGCCAGCTCCTGATACGTCGGCGATTTTTCTGAGATGCGCTGGTATGTGATGTGCGGTATTTGTTTCGTAGTCTTTTATCAAAACGCCTCGTTCAGATAATGTCGTCATAATGTATCTGCAATTCAGTTTTTCTTGCAATACATCTATGGATTTCGTGATTTCTTCAATGCTGTCGTCTTTGGAGGAGATGCCGACGCCTTCTTTCAGTTCCTTTAAGTTAGGCTTGAAGAATGTTACGTTTTGATATGTCAAGAAATTCTTTTTCTTAGGGTCCACGCCGATAGGGATGTTTCTTTCATTGGCGATGGAAATGACTTCCTTTATCAGCTTTTCTGTTAAAACACCTTTGTTGTAATCTTGTAATATTATTCCATCGATGTTTTCTTTGTCTATTATTTCGCTAATTTTAACTATCAGCGAGTCGTGTTCTGTTTCTGTAAGGTCGAATGTGTCTTCGGTATCGACGCGCAGCATCTGTGCGTTGTTTCCGATTATTCTGACTTTGGTCGTTGTGATTCTCTCATTGCTTTTCACTATGCCTGAAGTGTTCATTTGATGTTCAAGCATGAGCGATGTCAAGTCATTTGCTTTTTCGTCTTTGCCTATTATAGAACATAAGATAGGTTCTGCTCCTAAGGCTTTGAGGTTTTGCGCTACGTTGGCGGCTCCTCCCAGACGAGAGAATGTCTTTGTCACAGAGACGATTGGAACGGGAGCTTCTGGTGAAATTCTTTCAACTTTACCATTCATATAGATGTCGAGCATCATGTCGCCGACAATCATGATTTTCCTGTTTTTAAAAGAATTGAATAGAATTTCCATTTGTAAAAGTATATAAGACAACAAGACCACAAGTCAACAAGTTTGACACTTGTAGCTTGTAGTCTCGTTGTTTGTGGACTTATTATTTAAGTTTGCTTAAAGCTTCTTTGATTCTTACAGCTGCTTCACGAAGTTTGTCTTCTGATGTAGCGTATGAAAGACGGATACATTCGTCGTTGCCGAAAGCTGCGCCACCAACGCAAGCAACGTGAGCCTTGTCTAATAAGTATAAGCAGAGGTCATCGCTGTTGTTGATTGTTGTTTCGCCGTCTGTCTTGCCGAAGTATGATTTAATTTCTGGGAACATGTAGAATGCGCCAGCTGGTCTGCTCAACTTCATGCCTGGGATTTCGCTTAAGAGTTCGAAGAACATGTCGCGGCGGTTTCTGAAAGCCTTGAGCATAGTTTGGATTTCTTCTGAGTTTTCAGGAGAAATCTTCATTGCTTCTAAAGAAGCTGCTTGAGCGATTGTACAGATACCTGATGTGTATTGGCCTTGGATCTTGTTGCATGCAGAAACGATTTCTTTAGGAGCTGCGATGTAACCAATTCTCCAACCTGTCATAGCATAGCCTTTAGCAACACCGTTGATGATGACGAGTCTGTCTTTCAATTCTGTGAATTGACCCATGCTTTCGTGTTTTTGTTCGTATTGGATGAATTCATAGATTTCGTCAGACAAGATGATTACTTGTGGGTGTCTTTTGAATACTTCTGCCAAAGAAGCTAATTCAGCTTTTGTATATACTGAACCAGAAGGGTTACATGGTGTGCTGAAGATGAAAGCTTTTGTCTTTGGTGTGATAGCTGCTTCTAATTGTTCAGCTGTGATTTTGAAGTTTTGTTCAGCTGTTGTGTTGATGAAAACAGGAGTACCGTCAGCTAATTTAACCATTTCAGGATATGAAACCCAGAAAGGAGCAGGGATGATAACTTCGTCGCCTTTATCAACGATAGCCATGAATACGTTTGTGATGGCTTGCTTTGCACCGTTTGAAACGATGATGTCTGCGTCTGTATAGTCAAGGCCGTTGTCACGTTTTAATTTTTCAGCGATAGCTTTGCGCAATGCTGGTGTACCTGGAACAGGAGGATAGTGTGTGTCATTATTGTTGATTGCATCGATACCTGCTTGTTTTGCTGCAACTGGTGTGTTGAAGTCAGGTTCGCCAATGCTTAATGAAATAACGTCGATACCTTGAGCTTTTAATTCACGGCTTAATTGAGTCATTTTTAATGTAGCTGATTCAGCCATGTTGTTGACTCTTTGTGACAAAATGATGTTTTCCATTTGTGTTTTTATTTAAGATTTATATTAAAAAACTATTTATTTTCGAGTCACAAAATTAGTATTTTTTTACAACAAAAGCACGTATTATTTTTTTTATTTAATAAAATGTTTTTACTTATATTTGCATAAAAATTTTCATATGGAAAGTAATATGATATTAAATATAGTCTTAATCGTTATCTTGTTGGTGTTAGGCTATTTTACGTTTATTCATGGACGTAAATCGAACTCGCAGGAGCAGCAGGCCTCTAATGTCGGCAATGATGACGAAAGCTTGAAAGTCGTTTCATATAAACAGATTGTTCCGTTGAAAATACAGGCATTCGAGCGACTTATCCTATATTTAGAAAGAATACAGTTTCCGGTTTTGGTAAAACGCGTTTTTCATCCTGTTATCTCAAAAAATGATTTTCAGTTCTCGCTTTT